>DATNKA010001025.1:0-4454 GCA_035603655.1 Candidatus Acidiferrales bacterium
GATCCGGGCCGTCTCTGCTCCTATGCTTCGAACTCGCTGGGCGGAACTCCGCAGCGCGACGTCGCAGCCTTGATGGATTTTATCGAGACCAACGAATATTACGGAAGCTGGGCTCCTGGAAGCGAGGAGGACGTGGCGCGTCATCTGGATGAACTTCACGCGGCATTTCCCGGCAAGCCGGTTGTGGTTTCCGAATACGGATATTGTGCTTGTGCCGCGAACCGCCCGGAAGGGGACGAGCACAGGATGGAGATCATGCGATCGCATGACATCGCAATGCGCTCGAAAGATTTTGTCGGCGGGGCGATTTTCTTCTGTTACAACGACTATCGCACTCACGTGGGCGACCGGGGTGTGGGCGCATTGCAGCAGCGTGTACATGGAGTCGTTGATGTCTACGGCGCGCCCAAGCCGTCCTATGAACTTCTCCGCCGCGAGTGCAGCTCGATTGAATCTGTTACCGTAAAAAACGAACTCAACAAATTCCAAATCTTTATAAAAGTGCGGGGCGACCTTCCCCTGTACGCCTTGAGGGGCTACAGGGTTAGAGGCCTGTTTTTCGGCCAAGGTGATATTCCGATCGAGCGCCGTGAAGTAAATCTGCCGGAAGCCGCGCCGGGAAGCGAAACGACGCTGGAAATGGTGTTTACTCAGTCCGAGGTCCCGCTCCACCTTCAGATTGACGTGCTGCGACCTACCTCCTTCTCAGCGTATTCACTGGTTTGGAGGCCGTGAGGCGAATTTCATGTGTGCGACCGGCGTCATTCCGAAACTGCGGATGAATACGTTGGCATCTGAGACGACGCGGACGCTTCTTCTTTCGCTCGTTCTGTGCATTTGTCCATCGCCGCTGCGCGCGGAGCCGCGCCTTTCGGGGCTGTTTAGCGATCACATGGTGCTGCAGCAACAGCGCGATGTCCTCATGTGGGGATTGGCTGATCCGGGCGAACAGATTGTTGTATCGCTCGCCTCGCAGGTGCGGCATGTGTTCGCCGCCAGCGACGGCCGATGGAGAGTCAAGTTGCCGCCCATGAACGCCGGAGGGCCGTTCCTCATCTCGGTGCAAGGCAAGAAGACCATCCTGATCAAAGATGTAATGATCGGGGAGGTCTGGGTGCTCTCGGGGCAATCCAACATGAGCTTTCCGCTCGAGGCCGCGGAAGGCGCAGCCGCTGAGATCCCGAAAGCAGATTATCCCCAGATACGCCTGTTCACCGTTCCCCAGAAAATCGCGTTCAGTCCGCAGCAAAGTGTGTCGTCGCGCTGGGAGATTTGCAATCCTGAAACCGTGAAGGAATTCTCCGCCGTAGGCTATTTCTTCGGGCGAGAACTCTACAGGAAGCTGCGTGTGCCCGTTGGCTTGATCCACAGTTCCTGGCCGGGAACCGAGGCCGAAAACTGGGCTACAGCCCAATCTCTGCAAGATGATCCGGCGCTGGCACCTATCCTGCAACGCTGGCGAGACACCCCGGCGGAAACCAGGACGGTAACGGGCCACGCTGAAGATTTCGAACTGCAGTTCGATGATTTTGAATTGCTCCCCAAGGCCGCGACCGGATTAAAGCCGGTGATGTTCAGCAATTTTGACGATGGCGGCTCGCGCAATATCCTCGACGGGATCTGGACATACAGTTGGCAGACTGCGCCCGGCACCATCTTCACCCTGGTGCGGCCCGGACGTGGGGGCTCTGGCTACGCTGCACAGATTTCCGGGAAACTCGAGACTGCCGATTCTTCCAAACTGCAAGCCGTCTTCGATCCTGAGGACGCGTCCGCGGACCTGAGCGCCTACGCCGGCATTCGCTTTCATTGCCGCGGCCACGGATATTTCAGACTGCGTACGTTCCAACCTACGATTTCCGATTGGGACGATTACGGCACTGCAAGTTTGGAAGCTTTTCCCGAATGGCGGCCGGTGACCGTCTGGTTCAAAGACTTGCGGCAAGACGGCTGGGGCGCGGCAATGCCTTTTACGCCAGAGTCTTTGTCAGGCTTTGCCGTGCAGATGGTGCAAGCACCAGGCTTTTCCACACAGCCTCCTTCGGGCCTATTTGATGGCATGATCGCGCCGATCGTTTCCTTCCCCATCCGCGGGGCCGCCTGGTATCAGGGTGAGGACAATGCGTCGAGAGCGTACCAATATCGCAAGCTTCTGCCGGCGCTAATCAAAGGATGGCGTGCTTCGTGGGGCGAGGGCGATTTTCCCTTCCTGATCGTGCAGCTACCGAATTACGGCAAAAAAGAGGACCATCCTACCGAAAGCGATTGGGCGGAACTACGGGAAGCGCAACTTATGGCGCTCGGTTTACCTAACACTGGACTTGCCGTGACCATCGATCTTGGGGAAGCAAACGATGTTCATCCGCACAAGAAAGCTGAAGTGGGTCAACGCTTGGCACTGTCGGCTTTGGGAACAACTTATGGCAAAAACATCGTTCACTCCGGTCCACTTTACGAATCCATGCAAGTCGAGGGCAACCGGATCAGAATTCGGTTCAAGCACATTGGCAGCGGGCTCGCAGCGCGTGAGGGTGAACTGAAGGGATTTGCGGTTGCGGGAACCGATCGCGTATTCCATTGGGCAAATGCGGTGGTCGACGATGACACCGTCGTCGTCTCCAGTTCAGAAGTTCCCGCTCCGGTTGCAGTCCGCTACGCTTGGGCGGCAAATCCCGATTGCAATCTGTACAACAAGGAGGGTATCCCTGCGTCGCCGTTCCGTACCGACGACTGGCCTGGGGTAACCGCGAACGAAAAATAGCGCTAATGGGAGAATTCCATGGCAAAGCCGAAAACACAGGTATCCATGATGCCGGAGTTAAGCGTACCGAAATCAAATGTGGTCAATCAGGGGAAAGCTAGTCTCAGCAGAGCAAATCTTCGTCGCAGAGTGTTCGCGCTCACAATGATCCTGATGCTTTCTGTACTGGTGTATTCCGAGCCTAAGAACTCTGAGGATACAACTGCGTCGGTTCAACTCCTGCTCGGACGCTGGGATTTGACCCTGAAAACTCCGCTTCGCGAATCTCCCTCGTGGTTAGAGATAACTCAGGAAGGTGGGCAGCTTAAAGCTCGAATGGTGAGCCGCTGGGGGCACGCCCGGCCGCTGCCGAAATTTGAACTCTCGAATGGCACCGTCACTTTCGTTTCTCCCAAGGAAGAGGAAGAGCGGAAAGACGACATGGTTTTTGAGGGCAAACTATCGGGGAAGATGCTGGTGGGCACCACGACCGGGCCCGACGGGACTTCATGGCAATGGACGGGCGAGAAAGCCCCATCCCTGAAGAGAAAAACCGATCCTAAGTGGGGCAAGCCGGTGCAGCTGTTCAACGGCAAAGATCTAAGCGGGTGGAGGATGAGCGATCCGGCGTCGACGGCGACCTGGAAGGTCGAAAACGGAACGTTGGTCAGCCCCGGGCATGGCCCTGAAATTATCACCGACGCCAAGTTTGAAGACTTCAAGTTACACGTCGAATTCAATTGTGCAGCAGGATCGAATAGCGGCGTCTACCTCCGCGGCCGGTACGAACTCCAGATTGAAGACGATCCCGAACCAGAAGGGCCGACTATGCGTACGGGAGGCATCTACGGCTTCCTGGCTCCCTCGCCGGCACAGCCGCACAGACCAGGAGAATGGCAGACCTATGACATCACGCTGGTTGGACGAGTGGTCACCGTTGTGCAAAATGGTCAGACCATTATTGACAAACAGGAGATTGCGGGCATCACAGGTGGGGCGTTGGATAGCCACGAAGCACTACCCGGACCGATCTATCTGCAGGGTAGCGAGGCCGGACACGTCGCCTTTCGGAACATCACTCTTACTCCCGGCAAGTGAAACTGAAATGTTTCTTCACAGGCCTTGCGCGTCGATTTCTTTATGAAACCAAACAGCGATCGATCATCTCGCCTGTTCCGCTCCAACTGGATTCACCTCGCTATTCTGATTGTGTTGTGTTCCGGATTTTGCGAGGCTCAGAGTGGCAAACTTTCTTCGGGCAAACTCGCAAAGATCGATGCTGCCGTCTCCAAATTCATGGCTTCTACCCATGTCCCTGGCATGTCGGTGGCCGTGGTCGAAAACGGAGAGTACGAGTGGGCCCAGGGCTTTGGCTTCGCTGATCTTGAGAACAACGTTCCTGCCAGCGAACATACTCTTTTTCGCCTGGCCTCAATCTCCAAATCCCTCACCGCCACCGCTGCCATGCAACTCTGGGATCGTGGACGGCTCGATCTTGACGCCCCCGTGCAAGAATATTGTCCTGCATTCCCTCAAAAACCCTCGCCGATCTCCATTCGTCAGGTGCTCGGACACCTTGCCGGGATTCGCCACTACAAATCCCTCTCCCAGGATGATCCCGAAGTCGGCAACACGAAACACTTTAACGACCCCGTCCAGGCAGGGTTGAATTTTTTCAAAGATGACCCACTCGTGGCTCAGCCTGGCACATCAT
>DATNKA010001026.1:0-7835 GCA_035603655.1 Candidatus Acidiferrales bacterium
AAGGCGGAGCGACGCACAAGGCGGAGCGGCGCACAAGGCGGAGCGGCGCACAAGGAGCACGCGGTGGATCTGGACACGGGTGCGGTGATCGGCGGCGACCCTGCAAGGTGCCGACCAGGGCGACACGAAGACGTGGGAGCAGACGCTGAGCGAAGCGGGGATGGCAGCGAAGCCAAAGGGTTAGATCTCAGACAAGATCCTTGGCGGAATCGCGAAACCGAATAGGCCGCTGGCGGGGCCGCAAACCAGTTACTTCCACCACAGGCGGCTAAGCTGCATTCTCATCACTCGCGGAGACTTGGCGGCCAACTAAATCTTGTCGAAGTCGCTCCATTTGGGCCGCGGCTTCGTTCATCTGCTCGGCATATTCGTGCCCCTGTCGTGGAAGGAAATCTCCGTAATTCTCTAGCAGCAGCCTGGAGTTTGTATTCATGGCAACGAGGTTAGAACGCGCTTGGCCGGAAAGGGCAGATGTCAGTTTTTCTAACTGCAAATCCCGCACGGCCAGCTCAATTCTGCTCTGCGAGCCTTCCTCCGCAAGCAGTCGCAAATGCTGGCGGACCAGCCCGAATAGACCTGCTGCTAGCACCAGCAGGACAGAATTAGAGACAAGGGTTAGGGACAATGCGTGCTTGAGTGCGGCAATCCTCTCGCTGTCGAATCTTGCGTAATTGCCGCTCTCCGCTGCGGAGAGCGAAGACACAATGCGGCGGATCTCATCCATGTAATCCTTGCCTTCATTGGTATCGACGAGCATGAATGAGCGACGGCGATACCCCTGTTGGCGCAAACTTATGGAACGTTCGATCTCAGCCTGCTTTGATCTGGCCAAAACCTCCAACCGCGATTCTAGCGATTGTTCGCGCTGCGTCCGACTAGCGAGCCCTGTACGAAGGCTCGCAAAATCTGTGCCGATCCTCCCCTTCGTCTCCGTGTAGGGCTGCAGGTATGCAGGGTTTCCGGTCAGCAGGTATCCGCGCTGACTTGTTTCCATATCGGTCATGTCTTTCAAAACGCCAGAGAGTTCCGCCTGGATCGCGGAGCTTTCAAGTGTGAGCGCCGCTATTGTCTGCACCCGATTTAAATGGTTGACGGCGAGGTACGCGTTCCACCCAATGAAAGCCAGTAGCGCGGGGATTCCTATTTGCAGCGCAGCTTTTCGGATCATCTAATTTTGCCGCCCTTCACGTGATGTTGAGAACACCCTCAGTCGTGATTCGACTGGCTTTGCAAATCTCTTCCGCCACCTTGACCGCTGCCTTGCTGCTGTGCACCGGCCCTTCAGCTGACATTACCGAACTGGCAGCCAGAGTAAAAAGCAAAGCATCCTGCTGCGTGTCGAAGTAAAGCACAACTTGATTTGCTGCCATGTGAGTAGCTCCTAGATTGCTATAAGCGGATGATAGGCCGATTCAGCACCAGAATGAGGTTATCTTCTTTGGTGCGCGTGATTATGAAATCTTCCGCTCCCCAGATGAGTGACGCGAATGATGCAGTTTTTCCTGTTGATAAGCGTTGGGGGCTTGTGCCACATGATCGAGGCAGCGGAACGCCACGTGACGCGGTGGCCCAGGTTAGGTGAGGAAACCGCACTGACTGCCAGAAGACTTAACCCAGTGGTGCGCGGATTCAGCGCGCGGAAGCCCCGATTCGAACCGCCTGATGTATTCTCAAGCTGTGTTGGCCGTCGAAGAATATAGGCAGCGTCTCAAAGACCGTGAATCTCTTGTTGCTCACCACGAGAAACTTCACATTCAGATTGGAAACATTCGCCTTGCGCTGGCATTGGCAGCAGCGGGGATGGCCTGGGAATCGATTGGGCGGCATGCGTTCTCGTGTTGGTGGCTGGCTGTGCCAGTGGTCGTGTTCGTGTTCGTCGTGGCTTATCATTCGCGTATTTCGCGAGCACGAGCCACAGCGCAGCGCGGGGCTTCCTTCTACCGGATGGGGATCGCTCGAATCGAGGACCGTTGGGTGGGAACGGGGCAGACGGGCGACCGTTTCAACGATCCGCATCACGTGTATGCAAGCGATCTGGACTTATTTGGTCGAGGCGGGCTGTTTGAACTTCTTTCCACGGCACGCACGCGCATGGGGGAGGAGACCATCGCAAAATGGCTGCTCTCGCCTTCAGCGGTTGACCAAATTGAGGAACGTCACGCTGCGATTAACGAACTACGCGATCAACTCGATCTCCGCGAGGATTTGGCGATACTCGGGGAAGATGCCAGTGTGGGAGTTTATCCCGCAGCGTTGTTGGACTGGGCTGAAGGTCCGAACCATTTGAACCCTGCATGGCTGCAAGGGTTGGCACCGATTCTTGTGATTGCCGCAGTCGTGGGCGCTGTGGCTTGGGGGTATTGGGGAATCGCCACACCCTTCCTCTTGATCGTCTTGATTGAGGCAATTGTAGGCTATCGCCTACGCAAGCCACGGGAAGAAGTCCTGCATGGTTCCGAGAACGCATTTCGCCACTTAAACCTGCTTTCTGGCATTTTGGCACGAATCGAACAGCACACTTTCCGCGCACCTCGCCTCCAATCACTGCAAGCTGAGCTTTCGTCATATCAACTCAAAGGTTCGCGTGCGGTTCGAAGGCTAAGAACTCTGGTTGAGTTAATCGACTCTCGTGAGAACGTGATCGTCCGCATCTTGGATGTTCCTTTCTTGTACTCGGTGCAGGTGGCGTTTGCAGCAGAACGCTGGAGACGGGCTCACGGCCATGCGGTGCGCTCGTGGTTAAGCGTGATTGGCGAAATCGAAGCACTGGTATGCTTGGCCAGCTACAGCTATGAGCATCCCGGCGATCCCTTCCCCGATTTCGTCCAAGGTTCTGCATGCTTCGAGGCTACGGGTATCGGGCATCCGCTGATCCCGGCAGCAACTTGCATTCGTAATGATGTCAGCTTATCTGATGGCAGGCACGTGTTCTTGGTAAGTGGCTCGAACATGTCTGGCAAAAGCACGTTGCTGCGTTCGATTGGAATCAACGCTGTGCTCGCCATGGCTGGGGCTCCCGTGCGGGCGCGGCACCTTCTTATGACTCCTTTGCATATCGGCGCTAGCATCCGGGTAAACGACTCTTTGCAGGAGGGAAGCTCACGCTTTTATGCTGAGATCACACGACTCCGTAAGCTCTTTGACCTCGCGGGCGGCAATCCGTCGTTGCTCTTCCTGCTGGATGAGCTGTTGCAAGGCACAAACTCAAATGATCGCCGGGTTGGGGCTGAAGGCATCGTCCGTGCTCTGCTTAATCGCGGTGCGATCGGGTTGGTAAGTACCCACGATCTGGCGCTAGCCGACATTGGTGAGTCACTAGACGGGCACCTGTACAACGTCCATTTCCAGGAAGAATTCGAGAACGGAAGGATGCTCTTCGATTACAAGCTGCGAGAAGGTGTTGTTACGAAGAGCAATGGGCTGGCACTGATGAGGTCGATTGGGCTGGATGTTTGACAAATCGCGCCTGGGGACTAATCCTGAACCTTCTCCTCGATCGATTGCAGAAGCAGTTTCCGAGCTCAATCCCAAAACGCGAGACGATGCTACGAATGTAGGTTCGCGACCGGGCTGGAGCTGGGTCCGTGTGCGGTCTCGGCAGTCACCGCGGAATCGAGTCTCGCAGCTTATAGAGTGCAGCCATCTTCTCCACCACACTCTTCAGGGTTCCGCTGATCAGGTACGTGTTGGTCACGGTGGAGCCGGCCGGATAAGCGGTGTAGCGCACAGAATCAACAATCATGGTGTCGGAATCGAACTCGCCCGTGTCGGTCGGCGGCCCAGGGCAGCTCCACGTGAAGTTGAGAACCAGATAGTCGACCGATCCTGCCTGAGTGGTATTTACCGCGTAAATCCCGATGGCGGTGTTTTCATCGCCAGTGGTTGCAATCACGCCGCCATAGTCGAGAGCAATCTGCACAGCGCCGTTAGAGCATTGGTTTTCGTTAAGTCGAGCCGCTTGCGCATCGTAAGTAAACATCCGATAGAAATTGGCTCGCGCGTAAATCACCGGAATTTCGCGGGCGGTGCCGGAGGCAAGCGCCTTGGGAACCTGCATGAAGGTGGAATAAAGCGCTACTGGACCAAGTCCATTGAAATCAAGTGTCAGGTCTTTGCCGAGCATGACATCGGGCCAGACGACTGGATTGTCAGGTCCGCCGCCAAAACCCGGACATGGCCCCGCCGGCGTCTGGTAGTAGCATTGCTGGGTGCCGTCGGGATCGTATTCGAGGGTGATAGATCGGGTTCTTTGGGTAAGCCCATCGTTCTCGACAAGCCCCAAGGGCGATCCATGGTTCAGGGCCGGCGCGGAATCATTGCTCCAAGTGTCGCCGGCTTCAGTCGGGTTGGCATAATCGAAGGGAAAAATATCTGTCTGAATTTGACGGCCATAATCCCAATTGTTGATGACCTGAGTGCCGTTCCAGGTCCAATGCCAGAGCGAACCACCGGTGACTTCATTGGAGTCGACGGTTATACCGCCTCCGCTGAGACTGAGAAGCTGGGTTCCCCTGTTGTAGTAGCGCTGATAGCCGTAAACGCCCAGCGGTTGGTCGGTGTAGCCTTGTCCGGTTTCGAGTCCAGTGGAATTTCGCAGTGAGTGATGTCCAGTTGATGGATTGTAGGTACGAATCAGTTCCGACGTTCCCGGCTGCTGGGCGACAAAAGGGTATCCCAGAATCTCCTCGACATGGTAGCCCTGAGCCGCACCTTCATCGGGATTGAGTGACACCATATGATCGCCACCGTTGAACAGGCGATAAAGCGGGACCGTGCCCAGCGCCGGATGATCCTTCATGGGCACATAGAAGATGGCTCCATCGAGCGGGTAGCTGTCGCGCTCCGTGGGGTCAGCGGTGATCGTTCGGTCTCCTCCACCGGTCCGAATGCGCCACAAGACGTTTAACGGTAGGTAGGGACCCACGCTGCCGTGGTAGCTTTTGTCACCGGCCGTCACCCGGACGCCGTGATTTGATGCCTCACGGAGTGACCGGAGCCGCAAGTCCGTCGGCTTGGACACATCGGAACGGTTGGAGGACACAATGCTGGCTGCCTGCGGACTCTGCTGAGCTCTCACAGTCTGGCTGCCAACCATGCCACCCAGCACGAGCCGACCGGCGATCGTGAGCACCGAGGCCAAAAGGCGTGAATCGCTTGTGAATATAATCGTCATTGCAGTATGCAGAAGTTACGCTCCAGTTTAGCCGAGGCGCTCTTCTAGTTTAGTTCGAAACGATCGGAAGAAGCGCGGTGGGCGGCACATCCCAGAAGTTGCCGACATATACCATACTGCCGGTACCCCGTAGGTCCACGCTTCTGCCAGAACTGTTGGTATTGAAAGACGTATTGCCAGTTAGCATGACTCTGTTATTGGTGGTGCCAGTTATAGAGTCATTCAGGAAATTGAACACAGAGTTCTGAACAATAGTGCTTCCCATGGTATTCGCTCCAATGTATATTCCGTGTGCGTGTTGGTTGGATGGCAAGCCCCCGAAGGAGCTGTTTCGCACTATAAGTGAGTTAGTGGGCGCTGCGAAGGAAACAACGTGATAATCCCTGCCATCATTTGCGCCGCCGATGCTGGCTATGTCCACGTTATTTATCTCTACGGAATTGTTGCCCGCGCCGAGCAGCCAACTGCCTAAGCTCCCGTCCGTGCGAAAATCATAGATGAAAAGGCCACTGCCAACGCCAAGGTTGAAACAGGGCGCGCTGCCGGTCGAAGTACCGCCGAACACAACGATGCCGCACTGTGACATCGAACCCGTGAAATTGTTCTGGAACGCATAAATCCCGCCTGAGCTGGTATCTATAAGCGTTCCCATCCCGTCCCACGCCACATCAAAGATCGACCCACCCAGGAGAGCGCCGGAGTCGATGAGAATACCGTAGCGCCAGGAAAAAGTTTCCGTGTTATTCACGACCAGAGTAACGGTTCCTCCGGCAGTAATATGGAAAAGGGCGTTAACGTGGTTGGCCGTGTTGACAGCCGCCTCGCAAGCTGCAGAGAAGCTACAGATATTCAACAGTGGACCCGGAGTGAAGCGGTTGTTGCTGAGCGCCCAGCTATCCCCGGTGTTAGTCAGATTAAAAAGATGATGGTACGCCCACATTGTGGAGTTGGAGATCTTCACATCCCCAGAGCCGCCGCCCGGCGTCGTTGTCATACCATCGAAGGCGTTGATGATAACGATATTGTTAATAACGCCGTGGTTGAATCCCTTACTCCTACCACCGTCGCTGAACAGGGGTGGATAGCGGGTGGTGCCACTCGCCTGATTCGGCCAATAGAAGTTGATGCCAGAAATCTGCCAGCCAGTTTCCAGTCTAAAGGGTGGTACGCTCTCGCTGGTCAGCAAAATGGTAGTGCCGTAATTGCCGGAATTATCCCCCGCCGGAGCTCCCGCGCCCACCATGGCGCAATGGTCGAGCGTGACCGTCGCAGCGCCGGTTAGAAGGATCTGTCCCGCGGGAAGAATTAGCTTTGTCCCAGCAGCACTGCAGGCCGCAGCGGCCGCAGCAAGTGCTACGTCGTCGGAGGAAATGCCGTCGGCCGCAAGTTTCGGGTAAACGTATTTATCGGCGTCCCGAGAACTTGACGGGCTGGCGGTGTTTACCGAAATGATCATTGAGAAAATGACTGCTGCGCTAATACGCACAAAACGTTTCGGACCTGTCTTGTTCATAGCTTCCCTTCATCCGTAAGACGGTAAGTGGCATCATCCTGCGACTAAGGCGCTGAGCGTCGAAATGAGGCTTCCCTTTATTCGTGGACTGTGGTGCGAGATAGCGTTGAGGCTTGTATTTTGTCAGATAAAAACAGAAATGGTTCCCCGACGCCTGACTAAAACCCCGATTCCGTTGTAATGTTGCGTGGTCTTTTGGATATTAGCGGACAGACTTGCCAGGTTGTGCGGTTCCGTATCTGCTCCTGCATCCCACGGTTGCAGCCGTCAACCATGGGGATTCATGATTACATCTCCGGGGAAACGAAACTCAATGGGCTTGCGGGGTCGGGGCACTTATCAGTTCGACAAACATCTTGTTGAATCTCGCAAGATCCAAATCCATCTGGATCTCGACGAGGCGCTCTCCAAGCCCCGGCTTGTCTTTGTCCGTCCACGTCAGCGTGTTTCCGTAGGCCGCACCGTGATCGATATCCACACTCATATACAGCGTTTCTCTCCTGGTGATCAGCGTCGGATCGATCCACGCAGCGGCGGCCAGTTCGTCCCACATATAGAAACCGCCCTGATCCTGCATAAAGAACTTTACCGCGTATTGCGCGGCGGCACTGTTACTCTTCTTAATCTCCGCAACCATGGCGTCAGTGATTTTGGTTTTGACCGAGATGTCGACCGGTGTGCAGATGATTTTCTTCCATGGAGCCGCTAACACGCTCTTCGCGGCCTCTGGATCGAACCAGAAATTAAATTCGTGACGCGGGTCGCTCTTGAACTCCGGATCGTCGGTCTGCGGATTTAAGCTTCCGCCCATGAACACCAAACCTTCGGCCAGTTCGGCAAAATGGGGATCGATTGCATTGGCCAGCGCCAGGTTCGTCATGGGCCCGCCCTCATAAATGGTCACTTCGTGCGGATACTTGTGCACCATGCGAATCAGAAAATGAGCCGCATCCTCGTCGGCCGGTTTGGTAGTTGGCTCACCTTCCAGGAGTCTGGGGATCACGTCGTGCTCGTGCCACCAGCGATCATCCCAGGCACCGGCGAATGCGACCTTTCCATATATTGCCTGCCACAACTGAGCTCCCTTGCGGCGATGCACGAGTGGAAACACGGCTCCGGGTACGACTGGAATATCGGTGCGGCCGATTA
>DATNKA010001027.1:0-3291 GCA_035603655.1 Candidatus Acidiferrales bacterium
CAGCGTTCGGTTCCGTCGATTACGGCTGACTGTCGGCCAGCCGAGGGCCGCGGTTTTGCTGAGCTTTCGGGCCGCCTTGCGTGCCGGCCGTGTGCCGGATTCAGGTGCCGCCAGCATCGAGACGTACGGCGTTCTAGCACAGCGTTTGGTCCGCGAAGTGCACGACCGCGAAGAAGTGATCGCAGGAGAACGCCGCTTGCGAGCCGCTCCCAGCTCTTCATGCAACGATCGGTCGACTCCGAAACGCTCGAATTCGGGTTAGAATAGGTCAGCCACTTCTCTGCAGGGTTCCCCATGCTGTCGCAGTTTTCTGAATTCCCAGCTTTCGCCAAATCCGCACAGGAGGTGCTGTCCGATGTCTGCCAAGCCAGCCAGTTTCACCAGATCATTATCGAATGCCGCATGGTCCTTTGCCAAAAACATCAATTCAATCTTGCCGCACGGCGAGCTGCCGCAGCCGTCTTGGGCGCCCAGCCCGCTTCCCAGAAGCTGGGAGAGAGTTCCAATGGCGACCGGCGTTCCAAGGCGAACCCTGTCACTCTGCCCCGAGTGTAATCGTGAGGCTGTGGACAGCGTGATTAGAGGTGAGAGCAGCGTCACAGATTTTAGTGATAGACCTGGAATTATCGAGGCGGAAATTATCGAAGAAGCAGGGCGCATCCTCATGCGCAAAGCGTGCGAGAAGCATGGCCCGTTTGAAGACGTGCTTTCGAATCATCCTGCCTTCTTCGAACGGATGGAGAGGTTAGCCTTTGGCAAGGACTTCAATTGTGCCGGCGATGAAATCGTTCACAATCACGGCGCAAACAGCATTAAGAAAGGGCGCGGCACGTACTTAATCGTCGACCTTACCAACCGCTGCAACATGTTCTGTTCGCCCTGCTACATGGACGCGAATGCCGCCAGCTACGTCCACGAGCTAGATACGAACGACGTGGCAGCTATGTTTGAAAGGGCAAAGTCCTTCCAGCCTCAGCGAGAGATCAACGTTCTGTTCTCGGGTGGAGAAGCGACACTCTCGCCGATATTCCTAGACGCGGTCCAGCACGCTAAGAGCGTGGGTTTCCATCGGCTCCACGTCGCCACAAATGGAATTCGCTTTGCTCAAGAACAAGATTTTGCGGTTCGGGCGAAGGCTGCCGGGCTCCACGGCGTCTATCTCCAGTTCGATGGCGTCAGCGAAGCAAAGAACGGTCATCGCGGGGTTGGGAACTACATGGATGTGAAGCGCCACGCTCTGGACAATATCGCTGCGGCCGGAATGAAGGTAACGCTGCAGGTCACGGTGGTGAACGGACTGAATAATGACGGGGTTGGAGACATCGTGCGGTTCGTTGCAGGCCACATCGAGAAAATCCACGGGGTTATCTTTCAGCCGGTAATGTTCTGCGGCAGGGACGAAGACATTTCGGATGACGAGCGTTACGCGAGACGGTATCCGGTGTCACAGAATGCGTACGATTTGCAGGCTCAAACTTCGTTCGGCTGGGATCCGATGCGCGATTGGTTCCCCGCCTCTGCCTATGCGGTCTTCGCCCATCTGTGCGACGTACTTCATCCTGATGCTGCGTTAGGGAGCCTCTTTTGCGATATCCATCCCAATCAAGGAATCTTCTCCCCGATCCTCATCAATTCTTGCACGAGTGAGATTGTTCCTGTGGCAAAATTCTTCGGCGTGGAGCAATTCCTACGTGATCTTATGAACATCACAGACCTCGGGAGAGGGCGGGCGATAACCAAAGCAATGGTTGCCTTGTCCGCCGTCCGCAACTTTGAGCGCACTAAGGCTCCCGCCGATTTTGGACTTGAAGACCTTCGCAGACTGCTTGTGGACTGTTTTTATCGAGTCGCAGGCAGCAGCCCACGCTGGTCGGAGGGGGCCTACTCATATGCCGGATCGTGGAAACTGGTGATGGTCACTCTGATGAGCTTCCAAGATCTCTACAACTATGATCTTTCAACGATGTCCGATTCAAAGACCCCCGTGGCAACCCAAGAAGGCGAAATCACCTTCTGTGCTTATAACGGAGGTCGGTGGCGGAAGATCGTGGAGCACTTGCACCAGACCGCAAGTTTCTCCGAATGGAATCGGATGCATGGTCGGCATGCTATCTACGCCAAAGGCAAGAAAGTCGCTTTGGGAACAGCAAAAAGTGCGAAGGCCGAATTGGTTCAAATTGAGAGCCAACACACGCCACTTTGATCTGTGAGGACACGTGACAGCTGCCGATGCTCAAGACAAATTTCTCGAGAATATGCCCGGCGAGATCATTGAAGTGCTTCAGTGGCATGCCGACGCACGGTCCAAGGTCTCCGCGAGCCAAGGTTTGGCGGAGTTCGCCGGGCGGTTCTTGGGAGGCATGTACGAGGACGGCGCTGTTCTTCCCACAGACCTTGCAGCGTCCGCTCCTGAAGTACTGGCGCTCGCTCTCTTACAACATCGGACCAGTCCTCTGAGTGCTGGTGCGTGGCTCAACCTTGGTTTCGCACTTCGCCGCGCGGCCCTTTGCCGAGCCAATGACCCAGAAGAAATGAATAGAGCGCGTCTGCAATCGGCAGTGCAGGCTTTCGATCGTGCGCTAGAACTCGACCCCGACAACAACGGCAAGAACATGAGGGCATGGACAGGAATGTCGTTCGCCTACCACATGCTTGCTATGTACGAGAAAGAGCTTGCGTGCTGCGCCCAGGCTCTCGAATCCGATAGATCCGACCCGAAACTTTGGCTTTTGTACGGTTTCGCGCTGAAATCCGCAGGCAGGGAGGACGAAGCCCTTTCTACCATGAATGACGCCTACGCCGCATACATACGGGCGGGAAGACCCCATGAGCTCACAGAGGTTTTTGCCGACGTGCAATCGGCAACTCAACGGTCCTGCCGGCAGAGGATGGCGCAATGAGATCAGTAGGCGGAATACATCGGAACCGGTTCGCGGCGTCGAAGGTCCATCGGAATTTTGTGAAGGAGGCGAGGCGCACCGCCCAAAAGCTGGCTTGGCAAGTTCGTGAGGACGGCCTTTCGCCAACAGTGGTCGGGGCCATGCCACTCGCGTTTCCGGTACCAGACTCGTTCGAGATTGCTTTCGGTTACAGGGGAAATTTACGGTTCGTACAGTTCGGGTACACACCCGGTACTCGTCAATTTGGGTACAGTGATGGAGGTGACGATTTGCCTTCCGACGCGAACCTATGGTCTTGGTTCCTTCATCACCCAGCGGTAGCCCAGCACCTACCCGAAAGGCGATATCCCACCCTGTATGGGAAGTTCCCCTCCGGGAGCGAACGGCCCTC
>DATNKA010001028.1:0-2302 GCA_035603655.1 Candidatus Acidiferrales bacterium
AGCACAAAGACCGGCGTATGGTAGGGCGGGTTGTCGCCCCACCAACCTTTCCAGGAATCGTCGTGCCATGGGCCGCGAAGCGGCCCGAACATATTGCGGCCCATAATCCATGCGCCAACATTCTCGAAAGACTGCGCAGCAAAATCGTTGTCGATGCCCACCGACCCGCCGCTTTTTCCGGTCATTTTCTGAAAGGTTTCCGTTGGGAACAGCCATGAGTGCAGTTCATGTCCCCGCACTCCCAGGGGATTGTTCAAATTCTGTCCAGGGCCTGCGCCAAACCCATCCAATGAAATCGAAAAAGCGGCAACTTTAACTTGGTTCATTGGCTCCTCGGTCTTGAATCTTTCAATTTCATCCTAAATCGCCAAGGCACTCCCCGCTACGGATTGGCACCACGAAGTCACCTTCTCGTCAGTAATATCAGGTGACGATAAGCACGTTTATGGAGAGAGATCAGCGGACCGTCGCCAGTAGACTTCGAATATGCCCGTCGATGCACAGCCGCTGAGGAGGTACATCAGTCCAGAAATCAGACGGCGAGTATGTTAGTTGCAAGGCAATACGCTACTTAGTTACTGGTCGAAGCTGCTGTCTCGTGGTTCGCCGGATCCAGTTCGCATAGTCTGTCACTTGCCGCGTTTGGCGGTGAAAGCCTCGTCGAATTGTTGTCCGCCGGCTCTTGCTCTTCGTTCATTCGGTACTAGGCAGTCCTTAACGAAGGTGCAACAGAGCATTTATAGGAGATCAATATGCGTAAACTCAAAGTCATCGAGCATATCTCGCTCGATGGCGTCATCCAGACGACCAGCGGTCCGGAGGACGATTTCCCATACGGCGACTGGACCGCGCCCTACCGGTCGCCTGCAGGGTTACAGGTAGTAAACGAGATGTACGGCAAGACCTGTGACCTGCTGTCTGGCCGCCGAACCTACGACCTGCTGGCGAGTTTCTGGCCGAAAGCACCGAAGAGTCCAATGGCGGACCGCCTGAATGCGGCGACGAAGTACGTCGTGACTCACAGACCGGAGAGTCTGGAGTGGGGTCCATTCGAGGTTGTTGGATCGGACCTCGTGGATAGCGTTCGACGCATTAAAGCCAGGAAGGGCCCGGACCTGGTCGTCACGGGCAGCTCGACACTGACTTCCGTGCTGCTCGATCACGGACTGGCGGACGAGGTGGTTCTGCTGGTCAATCCTATTGTGCTGGGAAAAGGCAAACGCTTTTTCGAGGGCGGATCACTGCCACGCGGATTTGCGCTGGGTAGCAGCATGGCTTTGCCGTCAGGCATACTCGTCAACGTCTATAAGCTTATTCCCACGCTGGCCGAGGAGGCCGTGTCGCGCGCCAAGCTGGAACGCGAATTAGAGATTGCCCGCGAGGTGCAGGAACGCTTGTTCCCCCAGACGTTCCCCAACGTTGCGGGCGTCGAGATGGCCGCGCATTGCAGACCCGCCCAGGCAGTCGGCGGAGACTACTACGACCTCATCGATATCCGTGATGGCTCGCTGGCCGAAGCAGGGAATGCGCTCGGAGAAAACAGCTATTCCGTCAATGGAACAACGGTCCGCGGCTGCGACCGCCTCGGCATCGCGATTGGCGACATCAGCGGCAAGGGCATGTCCGCCGCCCTGTTGATGGCAAGCCTTCACGCCAGCCTGCGTGGTCAAGTGCTGAGTGGCGCTGGCGATCTGGGGAATAAGATGGCCAATGTCAACCGCCTTCTCTACGGCGCGTCAGACTCCAACCGCTATGCCACGTTCTTCTACGCCGAACTGGACTGCGCGTCGCGCACGTTGCACTACGTCAATGGCGGACACAATCCTCCTGCGGTGCTGCGCAGAGAAGACGGCGCCTGGCAAGTGTTTCGCCTGGAAGATGGTGGTCCCGTCGTCGGGCTGCTTGCCGGCGCAACCTACAAGCAGCAGATGCTCCACCTGCTCCCGGGCGATATCCTGCTGGCATTTACTGACGGCATCAGCGAAGCCATGAACGCCGCAGAAGACGAGTGGGGTGAAGACCGGATGATCGCCGAAGCACAAGCGCACGCGGACCTGAACGCCGCCGAGCTGATGCAACGCTTGTTTCGTGCGGCCGACGCCTTTGCCGCCAGCGCGCCACAGCACGATGACATGACCATCGTGGTTCTGCGACTCTGAGTGCGAGATTCGACCGGTTGATCTTTCAGATTCTGCGTCTGCGATGGGTCTCAACGTTTGAAGTGGTCGATAAGAACCAGTATCAATCCAGCTGCCAAAACAAATAGGATAATGAGACCAACTCTGATTGCAAGGTCGTACCA
>DATNKA010001029.1:0-4927 GCA_035603655.1 Candidatus Acidiferrales bacterium
GCTGGCGTTGGCGGCGGATGCGGGGGGCTAGATAAATATTATGGTATGGGGATTCGATGGCCGTTTCGCCTCTCATCGCCCTTAGGCCACGCTAACTGCCAATTCTGTTGAAACGCGAGGTCAGGCGCAGACGCATATTATCACCTGCAGTCCAGCTCTTGCATCATCCCACACAGACTGCCGCCCCCGAACCCGCGATAGCGTCCGCCGCGCCAGCGGCTTCGTACAAATCGCCATTGCAGTTAATTAACCAGGTTGGTGACGATTGGGCGCTAAGCGGTCGCCACCGGGTCCAATGTTCGGAATCATTCCTCAGTACTCACTCCAGGCAAATTTGCGTGGTCCTTGTTTGTCACTCTTACCTTGGTCGGAACTCACTTCGCGGTTAAA
The DNA here is from genome assembly GCA_035603655.1 of Candidatus Acidiferrales bacterium. GTDB lineage: Bacteria > Acidobacteriota > Terriglobia > Terriglobales > Acidobacteriaceae > Sulfotelmatobacter. Next base: position 391 of record DATNKA010001029.1, read on the forward strand.
GGAAAGATTTGGAGCGATTGGCATTCTTGTCGACATTTCCTTCCTCCAACGCTATGACGACTGCAAGCGTGATCGACTGAGGTTAACGGACGATTGCGGACGATTGCGCTTGCAGAGTTCTACTGGTCCGCACCATCGTTACTTGTGCACCCCAGCCTGCGCGACTGGCAGCGTTTCAACCCGCGGCTGCGGGATCATTTCCATCGCCCAAACCGCGGCCGGACGCATGTACATCGAGGCCCGGAAATTTCCATTTAGGTCCCACGCTTCCGGAGTGCGGAACCAATATCCCTTGCTCTCGTAGATCACGTGGTACAACCCCCAAGCCGTGCGGTAAGCCTCATCGCGCATCCCTTCGCTCAGCAGAAGAGCGGCAAATCCAAAGCTGGTTCCTACCCAGACTTCAAGCGCTTGTTCGTTATCGCGAATGACCGATCCATCCGCAGCCATGCCATTGGCCGCGCCCATTTCGCCGCCACCAAACTTCATCACGTTGAAGTCGAATATTTTTCTGGACGCCGCCAATTGCATTTCGTGCGGCACCAAATCGCCCAGGCCCGTCATATTGGCATACCACTGTCCGGCCAGCTGATCGGCCTGCACGCTGTCGCGGTATTCGCTATCGGTGTCGTAGCGGAAGTACTCGCCATTCCAAAGCTGCCCAACGTATGTCTTTTGGGCTTTGAGAAATAGTTCGTGATACTCCCTGGCCGCGTCGTTCTTACCCAGCGTGCGTGCCATCTCCTCTGTGGCGCGCAATGCCGAGAGCCACAAGCCGCCGCAATAGGCGCTTACACCTCGTACCACCCACGAATCGTAAGTTTGATCGGGGTAGCCGCTATTTTCAGGAATGCCGCCGCCATGATCGAATTGCCGCAGATACAGCAGGGCATCCTGCACCGCCGGCCACATCTGGTGAAGGAAGGCTGTATCTTTACTCCCGGTTAGGACATAATCGCGATACACCATCAAGACGAATTTTGAATTCAAATCTTTCCAATCATTCGTATCCTGCCAGCCAGGTTCATTCACGGCGACGAAGGGATCTCCTTCGGGGACACCGAGATCGTGCGGCACTGCGCCTTTTTTCTTCCGTAGGTGCAAGCTGGGTTCGCCCGTCAGTTGCGACTTCCAAACCCACTGCCCCTTTTCCGGCCATTCCTTCGGGACGGTATCGGCGAATTCGCGAAGCACCTGCTTGTCGATGTCGGGCCAGAACTTCAACAACGGCATCGAAGCATAGAACCGAACATCCAAAGTTCCGTAATACGCATAATCGAAGCATTCCAGCAACGCAAAGGAAGGAGAGGTTTTGCCATCGCTACCCACCGGACGACCCCAAAACGATCCTCCGTCCGTCAGGGTGTAAAGTTCATTGAAGAGCATGCCTCGATACCACAAAGGCTTGCTTTCATCGTTTACATAAGGAGCCTGCCAGGCGTCGATCGCATCGCTCCAGGCGGAGGCATTACGCAATCCGTCGCGTGCAATCGCCCAAGCGTTGTTGCCGCTGGTTCCATAAAAATCTGTATAGCGGCGATTCCACTGGCGGCCTTCGCCGAACTCCACGACGGGGAAATCCCATGCAATTACCATGGGAATGATTTTTTTCTCTCCCGGCCGAAGCGTGAAGCGCACAGCGATCGCTCCCGCCAACTTCTCACCATCGCTTACCCAGGAAAGCTCGCTGTTCGCCAGTCGGCCATCTTCGGCAAAGTGCGCCCAAATCGCCTTTCCATCTCCTTCCGACGGGAATGTAGCTTGGTAACTCACCTCGACGCCCGGCAATTCCAAAGCGGCAATTGCGAATTGTCCGTCAGCCTCTCGGGGCGCGGCGCTGGCGCGGTTGCGGTCGAAAACCACTCCCTTCATCGTTCCAGCGTCGATCTTCTCGCTGACGAATTGATTGTGATTTCCCTGACTTGGAGCGCCTTGAAAATCTCGCGTAAAGGTACGAAACCATCCCACCATGTTGGTCCACGAGAGAAGAACAGATACAGTAACAGCGTGCTCAGTGGGATTTTCCGCATGCCAGCGATAAACCGCGACGGGATAGCTCGACTCGCGATAATTATTGGGCAACACGGGGGAAAATTGTTCGAGCACCACGTGAGCTGGAAAGTTTTCCCATTTGTAGTCGTACCAGGACTTCGGGTAGAGCGCCGCGTATTCCCCCGCGCCCACCGGATAGTTCCATTTCCAGCTCGCAAGCGTCCCATCACTTGGATGATCCGTCATCAGGACACGGGTTGTGCCTTCAGTCTCGCCCCCTACCTGCTGAAACATTGCAAACTGATTGGCATACACAGGCGCATATTTGTGAACTCCCGCTTTTATGTGCCAGCGAGTGAAGTCTCCTCGGTAAGTGCGCGAAAATGTTCCCGAGCCAAAACCACCCACCGGGGCGCCTTGCCAAAACCCGTCATCGATATTGCCGGGGATCCGAGTCACCCCAGACTTCTCGAGTGGAAGACCAAGGGGACGGCGCCAGGCCGCTCTCGGTATCGCGTCTCCAGCCCAAACTGCGGTCGTTGCCAAGGCGACAAATACGATGCCTCGTAAATACAAGCAAAGGGTCATTTGTATGCATCTCCGAAAGCGGGGACCTATGGTGTCGGGCATGCTGTGAATTACTTATCGAGCCAGTATTTATTAAAGCCTTCGTAGTCCGACGGCAAGGTCGCCAGGATCGCTCTTCTCAATTCCAATATGTCGACAGAACCCTGTTTCTGAAAGAGCACTTTTCCATCGGGACTAATCAAGACGGTATAAGGGACGGCTGACTCCCACTTGGGATCGAATGCGGCCTGCAGGCCGGCGGTATCGTCGGAGGCAAAAAGTAAGTTCCGGCTGGTCGCATGCATCTTCTCCAGCACACGCAATACGCTGCTCTTTTCATCTGGCATGTTCGCCGCCACCGTGACTAACTCGACATCGCGAACGCCATACATTCGGAACGTGTCTTCAAAGTCTGGAAATTCGTGAATGCACGAGCCACACCACGTGGCCCAGAAACTGACCAACAGAGTTTTCTTGGCTGGGTTGGTTCGCAGTCTTTTTAAATCCGCGGCCGTCGCCATTTCCAGCTGGACCGGCTGCGATTCGATTTTTTGCAGAGTCTTCAGACGAGCGGCCTGTTTTTCTTTCCACTTGGTCGAACAGCCGAAAACACCAGTATGCTTTACTTCAACTTCGCGATGGGCAAGGAGCGCATCGATGGCGTCGCGTACCTCGTGGGTCTTCACCAGTTCGATGCGGTAGCTACTGTCCATGCGGCCTTCATAGCGAAGACGGCGGTCATGATCGAAAACGAAGGCGTGTGGCGTGGCCTGTGGACCGTAGGCGTCCGCCACCGACTGCGTTTCCCCGTCGTACAGGTACGGATAGGTCAAATGCCTGTACTGAGCACGGATCTTCATCTCTTCAAGGCTGTCGCTCACGTCCGAGGAGTCCAACTCGTCGATGGTGATGGCCTTGGGATCGTTGGGTTGAATCGCAACCACCGCGACACCGCGGTCCTTATAGTCCGATGCCAGTTGCGCGATACGCCTCTCATACATTTGCGCGATAGGGCAATGGTTGCAGGTAAACACGACTACCAGGACTTGGCTGGCGGAATAGTCGGCGAGCTTGTGAACCGCTCCGTCGATGCCGGGAAGTTCAAAGTTCGGCGCAGGAGAACCGACTGCGAGAATCGGATGCGCCTCCTGTGCCCACGTGGTCAGCGCGAACAGAACAAACACGAAGACTTTCCACATGTCATCCCTCCTAACATCGCAGGTAATGCCGCCCCCTTTGCGATACATTATTTTTGCTTAGCGGGCAAAGAGCGTGAAGCAACATCTGCATTCGCCAGGCCCATAGCCCATTTGATCGCCTCTGTGTACATCCCTTGCAATCCAGGGTCGTCACCGTTTTCCTTGATGATGGGGGCGTCGAACGTGCCCCACGGATGATCGTCGAAGTAACCGACAATCATCTCGCCATATTCCGGCCACTCTGTAAAGGTGACGGTCGCACCGTGAACGCCGATGAAACCTTTTCCATCGTCATGAACAAACGATCGGAGGTCGACCTTCTGTGGTCCATCCTCAAGTTCACCGCCAGTAAAGAAGAGGACGGTATCGAGGTTGTTGAGGTTCCTGGCGTTGAACTCGAGGTCCTCTTTGGTGAGCGCTTCCATATCCTTGCGGATCGTGGTGTCCCAGAGCCCGGTCTTCTCGCCCAGACGCTCAATGGTGGCCATGGCGTGGGAAATGGACTGGTGGCGATATCCTTTTTCCTCAGCGATGACAAGCAGCTGTTTCTTGGCTGCCTGTACCGGAGTCTGCGCCTGGCTCGCACACCCAGTGCAAGCAATCACGAAAACCCCAGCACCCCTACGCCCGATTTTCATAACTGACAATCCTTTACGGTGCCGAGCCCGCGGGAGTAGATACGGTTAGTGTTCGCCCATCGATCACAATTGGGCCCGGTCCAGTAATCGGTCCACCCATGTTTGCAACGAAGACGATGTCGGTTGCACTATCCACGGCAA
>DATNKA010001030.1:0-12336 GCA_035603655.1 Candidatus Acidiferrales bacterium
GGACCACAGTCCCAAGCCGATCCTCTTGGGAACACCGTACATAGCGTTTTTTCTCGCAGGCAGATGGGCAGCTTCGAAGAGACGCACATCTTCAGTCCGCAATTACTGAACACTGTCCGTCTTGGCCTGAACCGCGCCTTGGGAAAGATCAACAGCCCGGTGTCGGGTGATGCTGTGGCCAAAGACGCTGCGCTTGCGATTGCGCCCGGTGCCGGCGCACCTCCCGAGATTCCTGTGCCCGGGTTGACGACTGCATATGGATTGGGCGGTTTCAACCGCTTTACGCATGCCTGGAATTCGTTGCAGGCTGCAGACGACGCCTTCTTGACCAAGGGTACGCACGCAATAAAATTTGGCTTTGCCTTTGAGTATATGCAGTACAACGTTCTCGAACAGTTGAGCCCGAACGGCAGGATGAACACTTACGGCAGCCTTACCGACTTTCTTACCAACCAGACCGATCAGCTCAATGCTCTTGCGCCCGGCGGATCTCACGAGGTGGGATTGCGGGAGAAACTTTTCGCGGGATATATCCAGGACGACTGGCGCGCCAAGCCGAATCTCACATTCAATATGGGCCTGCGCTATGAAATGACCACCAAGCCAACCGACGCCAACACCGTGCCCGGGTACACGGTGAACGGCTACACCGTGGCCGCCGCGGGCTTCCAGGAGATTATCAGCCTATCGAATTGCTCGTCGAGTCCCACGGCCTGTGGTCCCGTAGGTGTGAACAGTCCTCTCCTTCAGAACCCAACGACCAAGGACTTCGAACCTCGTATTGGATTGGAGTGGGATCCATTTAAGGATGGAAAAACGTCGGTACGCGCCGGCTTTGGAATGTTCGACGTGTTGCCGCTTCCCTATGAGTTCGGCCTGAACACGGCCGCGACTGCCCCCTTCCAGATCATTGGCGCGGATGCGAATTCCACTCTTGGGAGCGGCATCGACCCCAACGTCAACTTCAACGAACAGAAAATTCGCAACCGCTTCATTGACGCTTATCCAAAACGGCCTTATGTAATGAACTGGAACGCGAACCTTCAACGCCAACTCGCGTCCGGTTACACGTTGCTCGTTGGTTACGTCGGATCACGGTCACTGCACGCCTCTGCCGCGGCCGACGACATTAACCTGGTGCAGCCCGCGGCGGTCAGCGGCGTCGGATTGGTTTTTCCTTGCGTTCCTCCTAACCAAATACTGAACCCGGGCAGTACGTGCGCCAATACCACGACCGGCACGCGCATCGATTCGAATTGGGGCGGCGGTGCCGGCATCCGTCCTGTGCTGTACGATGGCGCAGCCTCCTATAACGCCTTGCAAACGCAATTAAAAAAGAGCTTGAGCAACGGCGTTCAGGGGCAGATTTCATACACGTTCGGGAAATGCCAGGACTTGAGTTCCGCCCCCGTGACTGGGGATACCTTCCTCAATTCGATTGCCGTACCGTTGTTGCTGATCAAGTCCGCGAGACAGGGCCCGTGCGACTTCGATATTCGGCATGTGCTTTCCGCCACTCTTATGTGGAACCTTCCATCGATGAAAAATGGTTCGCGCTTAGTATCAGCGGTGACCAGCGGATGGGAGGTAGGAACGATTATTTCCGCCTACAGCGGAGCACCTTTCACTGCCACCATCGGTGATGGCAACGATCCGCTAGGCACGGGTTTTAATGGCGATTTCTCAATGGATTTTGCCAGCCTGAATTCCGGCTGCAATCCGATTCACGGTGGAATAAACTACTTAAACACGAATTGCTTTACGCCGCCGACCGCGCCAGCGTCGTTGCCTGTGGCCAGTGCCGCCGACCCTTATGGTTGTGCCCCGACTTCTTATCCGTTGTCGCCTGTCTCGCCGCCGGCGGGCAGCCAGTTCTGTTCTAACGTGCTGGGCAACACTCGTCGCAATCAGTTCTACGGGCCGGGTCTCACTACGGTGGATTTGTCCGTTTTCAAAAACACGCGTATCCCGAGAATTTCCGAAGCTTTCAATGTCCAGTTCCGGGCAGAGTTCTTCAACATTCTGAATCACACCAACTTCCTCTCGCCCGGATTCTTGAACACCTTCGGCCAGAACAACTCGGGCTACGACTTCAACGGCAGTTCGCTTCCTACAGCTCTGAATCAGACTTCCACCACGTCACGACAGATCCAGCTGGGATTAAAATTAATTTTCTAGCAGCCAATGGGAGGCCTTCCGCGGACGGTTTCCCACCCCAGCCAACGCCTATTCTCCCGGATATGAAGAATCGGTTGCAAGACGAGCGCAGTCAACCAGACGGCCTGGGTCAGCCCGTCGCCGCCACGCACGTCCGCTGGGTGGTGATGAGCATCGTCATGGCCATCATGGCGGTCACCGCGTTGAACCGTCTTAACCTCAGCATTGCCGGTAAGTACATCGAGGAAGAATTTTCTTTCAACACAATTTCCATGGGGATGGTCTTCGGCGCCTTTCTTTGGGGCTATGCACTATTTCAGATTCCGTGGGGATATGTTTGCGATCGCATTGGACCGCGCCGCACGCTGACTGCTTCCATCCTGTGTTTTGCGGTCGGATCCGGAGCCATGGTTCTGGTCCCAAAATTTGCGGCGGCCACGGGAATCACTACCCTCGCAATGTTTCGCCTGGTCCGTTTTCTGACCGGAATCGGAGAAGCGGCTGTCTCCTCCAACGTAACCCGCGTGATCGCTTCCTGGACCGCGCCTCGCGAACGCGGCTTTGCCAGTGGCCTGCAGGTCTGCGGTCTGGGTCTGGGGGGAACGCTGACCCCGATTGCCATTGCGTGGACGATGGTTCATTGGGGATGGAGAGCATCATTTGCCGTCTCCGCCGCGCTCGCTTTCGTTGTCGTTGCATTGTGGCACTGGTACGTCACGGACTCGCCGGAAGAGCATCCCAGCGTAAACCCGCAAGAGATACAGACTATCCATCCAGCAAACACAACAATAGGAATACCTCGGTCCCAGCAACGCGGCACAACTGTGCCCTGGATGAAAATGCTCACCAGTGTTTCGGTATGGGGTCTGATCCTAGGCTACGGTCTTCAAGGTTATGCTTTCTACGTTTATTACAACTGGTTCTATTACTACGCCGTGAAACAGCGCGGACTCGACATTATGCATGCGGCTGCCTGGACCTCAGCGCCGTTTTTCGCGATGGCCCTGCTCTCGCCCGTGGGGGGATGGTTTTCTGATCGCATTGCGCGGATTTCTGATCGCCGCAACGGACGGCGCATAGCGGTCTGGGTCGGCATGGGAATCGCAGCCCTGCTGCTGTACTTGGGAAATCATCTGAGTGTGACGCTTGTCGCGCTACCCATGATCGCGCTGGCCGCGGGCTTTACTATGTTTGCAGCCGCAAATTTCTGGGCAGCTTGTATTGATCTGGCGCCCGGATCATCCGCATCCCTATCTGCCCTGATGAACACTGTGGGCAGTCTTGGCGGCGTCGTGTCATCGGCGGTGACGGCGTCGGTTGCCGTTCACCAGAGCTGGAGTCGAGCTCTGGACTTGGCTGTGATGGTCACCCTTGGTTCCGGACTGCTCTTCACCTTGGTCGATGCGAATCATAGCCTCGAAGAGAAGGCGATCTATTAGCAACTTCCTGTGCTGACCTGCTGCGTCAACCCAAACGGCGTCAGAAAAAGCTTGGGAGGAGGCAGCAGGTCAGGTACGCGCGATAAATACGTTGCAGCACCCATCCCGAAGTCATGGTTTCGGAGAGTATGTCAGGGCTGCACGATGATTTTCCCCGTCATCTTCGGATGCATCCGACAGAAAAACGGGTATTCTCCCGGCTCAGTGAAACGGAACTGGAACTTATCCTCGGTGTCCATCGCTGCAGATTTGAACTTGCCTTCCGTACTGTCAACAGTGTGCGGAATGTCGTCGTGGTTGATCCAGGTAACTTGAGTGCCGGCCTTCACCGTAATCACTCCAGGCGTGAATGCAAAATTGTCGATCTTAACTTCAGTTGGCGAGCCGGTTGATGGTTCGGCACTCGCTGCATGAACGATCCCCGAGGCGCCACGAAGCGTCATGACAGATACGATTGCAACAAGCGCCAAAGCGCTCCAGGTAAAAACAACAGACTGATTGGTTTTGATATTCCTCATTCTCTCCTCCGCTGATGTTCGACTCACTTAGATAACTTGCTTTCCCTTCTTTTATTCCTCGGACACAATTTCCGAGTGTCATGTTTTAGCCAGCAGTCTTGGCCGAAGCTGACAAACCCTCGAGCGGAGAGTCGACAATGGCGAGGCTCTTGCCGCTCACTAGGTAATTTACGTCCGTGATCCCCAGGACTTTCTGCAACTGCTCGGCTGGTACCTTCATGGGTCCGGCTGAGGGAGCTGTTCCTGGAGCAGGTTGCGGGAATGCAGTTGACATCGCCGTGTGGAACGACAGCTTGCCTTCGACCTTCTGCATCACTTGATGAATGTGGCCATTTAACACGGTCACGGAGCCGAAACGCTTGACGTAAGACAAGGCCTGCTCACTGTCGTCGGTTCCCCATCCCCAGTCAGGATAGATAGTCCATAGAGGTATGTGGGCAAACATCACAATGGGAGTGCTGGCAGAGTGCGCCTTGAGATCATCTTCCAGCCACTCTAGTTGCTCGTGACCGAGCGACCCGAGGCCTCCCGCTTTCAAATTGACGACATTCACCAGACCGACAAAATGGACGCCTTTCTGATCGAAGCTGTACCACCCCGAGCCCTTTGTTCCCTTACCATAGCGCTGGAGGTATTGCTCGCCGTTGTCGGTGAGCATGTCATGTTCGCCGGGCACGAAGTAGACCTGCTTCGCGGTCACTCCCTTTAGCGCCTGATCGAGCGTGTCGAACTCACTGGGCTTGGAAAGCTGACTTAGATCACCGGTATGAATGATGAAGTCAGGTTTGTGGGGCATGGCATTGATCCGATCAATCGCGACTTGCAGTGTGGCGGTAACATCCGGGTTTGCCGGCTTGTTAAAGCCGATGTGGCTGTCGCTGATCTGCACGAAGCTGAAGTCCGAACCTTTGCTATCACCTTTGCCGGTGGTTTTCGCAAAGGCCCGAGATACGGGAATGCCGCCGCTCAAGGTCCAGACCAGGCCCGTACCAGCCCATGCCATGCACTTTAGAAATCCGCGGCGATCAACGCCATCATTGTTGAGGTCTTGTAAGTTCTGATCTATGAGATCCTGCTTCTTGTTTGCCATTTGTCCTCCGTGGTTTGTAGCGTTCGAATTGATAACTGCAGCCTGCGACTTTTATTCCAAGCCAATTTGAAGGGAGGTCGCCGGAATCTGGGAAGTTCGTGCGAGCGTCTAACCGGGCCCGTTTACACCGCTAAGGAAACCACCTAAGTGCGCTGTTAGAGCCACCACGCCGACGGTCAGAAATTCGAGCATCAGGCGGTATTTCAGTAAAGGCGTTTTCTGCCGGCGCGCGCGGAAATGTACCCACCAGACGAGCCAGATCAGCACGCTCGAGACGCACGCCAGAACCAGATGCAGCAATAGAATGCCTTTCAGCTTCTGTCCTTCGAGTTGGAATTGCCACGCGAGGAGACCCGTGGCCAGAACCGGTACCGTCGAAATTGCTGCCACGAGCAGGTTGTAATAGGCGGCGTCCGCCGCGCCGTTTCGCTTCGTGCAGTGCGCGATGAAGTCGAAGACCACCGCAGCGATGAGCAGAGCGATCGGAAAATGAATCAGCACCACATGTTGCGCGTGCTTCGCCAAGAAAACGGTCTTCGGATCAAAAGGATTCACCACGTTCGCTCTCATTTCCCTGATTGCCAGATCACGACTGGCAGAATAGGAACTTCAAGCGAATAGAACTGACGATCGCGCGAAATATTCCCGCCCTCTTCGGCCAGCGCTTCGAGATGACGCAGCCGGCTATCTCTCAATACCTGAAGGTTCTCGAAGACCGAGGACTTGTTGCACGTCGCGTGGATGGCACGAGGCGCCCTCGTCGTCTGGCTACGGGTGGTATTGAAGCAATGGGCTTGTGCCTCGCAATGCTGCCAAGAGCGCTAAAGAAATTACGACCGGCTGGACAAGGTTCTCGCCGGCGTGGAACAACCGAAGATGAAGATAAACCGAAGGTGAGAAGATAAAAGAGGAGAAAAACGATGAGCCAGTTGACTCTGAAGACAGAAGGTAACACCCACCTGGTTGTGACCCGGCGATCGCCACCCCCCGAAGCCGTGTACCGCGCCCATAATGATCCGAAACCAATCCAGAAACGGCTGCTCGGTCCTGAAGGTTGAACGATGCCCGTCTGCAGCCGTGACGCCAGGCCGGGCGGCAAGATCCGTTATGAGTGGACGGATGGCAATGGGCATGGATTCCACCTCACGGGTGAGTACCTCGAACTTGAGCCGTATGGCCGGATCGTTCATGTCGAAGCGCATGCACCCGCCAGAGCCTACGCCCGACATCCAGGTTGAGACGAGGTTTGAGGGAGACGGCACAGGCACACTGACTGTGCGTATGACCCTGCCCGTTGCTCAGACGCGAGCAGCTATGTTCGCGACAGGAATGGAAGCCGGAAAGGAATCGAGCTACGTGCGACTAGAAGGGACGATCTAGATTGTCACTTCGCCGGACCATAATTTGCGGGAAGTTCCGCTGCGCATCCGTGCGCGGTTTGCGAGCGGATTTTCGATTCTTGGCGGGCATGGCAAAAAAAGATTGCAACCGGAGACAGTCTCCGATTATCTTATCTACTGATTCGGAGACACTCTCCGTTTTAGTCGGAACCCGGCGGCCTGTCAATAGCGGTTCTCCGGCTTTCGGGAGGTGAGGAATATGAATCCACTCGCTCGCGATAAAACGTCAACAAATTCCAACTCTGGTTGCGCCGACCTCATGACCATGGCGGAGCGGGAGTTGTCAGCATTCTTCAGCGCCATCACCCAGTTGTACGGGTCAGAACAGGCGGAGCTCTCTGCAGAAGACTGGTTGCACGAGTTGATCGAGATCGATGGTCTGCCGGCTTCAACCCGCGAATGGCGATTGATCACTGCGAAAGTTTCGACCCGGCTCCCAGCTGGAGTGAACGCTTCGTCTCTATCGGCTGAATTCACAAATGCTTAGGAGGAAAAGAATATGCGTGTTTTTGTCACTGGAGCTACCGGCTTCATCGGCTCCGCAGTCGTCCGAGAACTGATCGATGCTGGTCATCAGGTGCTCGGCCTCGCTCGCTCGGATGCGGCAGCCAAGTCCCTTGTCGCGGCGGGAGCCGATGTACATCGCGGTTCGCTCGAAGATCTCCAGAGTCTTGGCAGCGGCGCAGCGGCTGCCGACGGAGTGATCCACACTGCTTTTATCCACGATTTCTCAAGCTATGGGCCTGCCGCCGAGGCGGATAGGCGTGCCATCGAGACTCTCGGGGGCGCGCTCGCGGGCTCTGATCGCCCGTTGATCGTCACTTCCGGGTCCTTGCTCGCTCAACCCCAAGGCTTGCTCGCAACAGAAGAGGATGCGGCCAATCCCAGCTTCCCCCGCAAGTCGGAGGAGGCGGCGCTCGTGCTTGCGGAACGCGAAGTCCGCGCATCGGTGCTGCGGCTTCCCCCATCGGTCCACGGTAACGGTGATCACGGCTTTGTGCCACGCCTGATCAGCATCGCACGTGAAAAGGGCGTTTCCGCATTCATCGGCGACGGGCTCAACCGCTGGCCCGCGGTGCACCGGCTGGATGCTGCTCACCTCTACAGGCTCGTGCTCGAGAAAGGTACCGTCGGAGCACGGTACCACGGTGTGGCTGACGAGGGCGTACCGGCTCGAGAGATCGCTGAGGTCATCGGCCGGCATTTGAACCTGCCGGTCGTCAGCAAGTCTCGTGCGGAAGCAGCCGATCATTTTGGCTGGATCGCTCTCTTTTTTGGTATGGATGGCCCGGCTTCCAGCGCCCAAACGCAGGAACGGCTTGGATGGCGACCGGCTCAGCCTGGACTCATTGCCGATCTGAAGGCGGAGCACTATTTCGAACCTACTGCGGAGGCCGTCCCTTTGCACGGCTAGCCCGTAACCGATCCCATGAACCATTCCATCGAGCCTGTCAGTACTAAGGAGGCAGAAAATGACGAAAATACCTGAGGCAACTTCATTCGGGGCAACTTCGACCACCGACGAGGTTTTGTCCGGCATGAACCTGAAGGGCAAACGAATTCTCGTAACTGGTGCTTCCGCCGGACTTGGCGTGGAAACGGCGCGCTCCCTGGCCGCCCACGGCGCTCAGGTTGTAGGTGCGGCGCGGGATTTGAACAAGGCCAAAGCTCGAACCGAACAAGTGCAAAAGGACGCTGCGGCCAACGGCGGAAGCTTCGAACTGGTTGAACTCGATCTGGCTAAGCTGAAGAGCGTGCGTGCCTGCGCGGATGGACTGCTGGCAAAAGGTGAACCCTTCGACGTGGTCATTGCCAATGCCGGAGTGATGGCCACGCCGTTCGGCCACACAGCCGATGGCTTTGAAACGCAGTTCGGAACAAATCACCTGGGCCACTTTGTCCTGGTCAACCGTGTTGCGTCTCTGATCCGCGCTGGCGGGCGGCTCATCAACTTGTCTTCTTCCGGTCATCGCTACGCCAACGTGGACCTCGACGATCCCAACTTTGAGCGCACGCCCTATGAGCCTTTCGTTGCCTATGGCCGATCCAAAACGGCGAATATCCTCTTCGCGGTGGCATTCGACAAACGCCACCGGGATCGGGGCGTGCGCGCTGCGGCTGTACATCCGGGAGGCATACTAACGGAGTTGGGCCGTTACGTGGAGTCGGGAAGGCTCGAAAAAATAGTGGAAGAGATCAATCAACAGCTCGCCGCGCAAGGTAAGGGGCCCTTCCAATGGAAGTCCGTTGCCCAGGGGGCCGCGACTTCGGTGTGGGCGGCTGTAGTTGCTCCAGCTGACGAAATCGGTGGGCGGTATTGCGAGAACTGCGACGTTGGCAAGAAGGTGGCGGACGACGCGACCATCACCGCCGTCAGCGAAGGCGTACGTGGATATGCGCTCGATCCGAAAAATGCCGAGGCGCTCTGGAAGAAGAGTGAAGAACTGGTTGGAGAGTCTTTTTAGTTTCCTTCACTGCTAACCACCAACAGTTCCAGGAGGAATGGAATGATTGAGCAGACTGATCTGGCCGGCAGCTTTACTCTGCCCGGCACGGCCATGGCGGTGAACCGCATGGGATACGGTGCGATGCAACTCGCGGGGCGAAATGGTAACAAGCTGGTATGGGGACCTCCCCGAGATGTCGATGGAGCAACTGCTCTTCTGCGAGAGGCTATCGCGAGTGGCGTGAACCACATCGATACCGCCGATTTTTATGGTCCCCATGTCACGAACCAGATCATACGAAAGGCGCTGTCCCCGTATCCTCACGATCTAGTGATCGTCACCAAAGTCAGCGCCCGGCGTGGTGAGGATGGATCATGGATTCCGGCTTTCTCACGCCAAGAGTTGACTGCGGCGATTCACGACAACCTCCGCAATCTGGGACTGGATGTGCTCGATGTAGTCAACCTTCGCAGTATGTTTAGCATCCATGAACCCGCTGAGGGATCGATCGAGGCACCAATGACAGTTCTAGCCGAACTTCAGCAAAAGGGTTTGGTGCGTCATATCGGGCTGAGCAACGTCACTCCCGCGCAGATCGCGGAAGCCGGAGAGATCGCTCCGATCGTTTGCGTGCAGAACCACTACAACCTCGCGCACCGAACCGATGATGCACTCATAGCCGATCTTGCTCGTGACGGCATCGCCTACGTGCCATTCTTTCCACTTGGCGGTTTTACTCCACTCCAGTCGGCTACCCTGTCTGACGTCGCCGCGCGTCTCGGTGCCGCGCCTATGCAGGTTGCGCTTGCTTGGCTTCTACAGAGGTCGGGCAATATCCTGGTGATCCCGGGAACATCCTCCAGCGAGCATCTTCGCGAGAACCTTCAGTCTTCAGCGCTTCAAATTCCCCCTGAAGTGATTGCCAATCTCGACGCAATCGGCGGAAATGCCTGAAATGGGAGGCACAGATCGTAAGGGCTCGTCTGCGATATCTCCACGGAGTTGAAAGGTTGATCCTGCTCTGATGTTCTCGTGGAGCTCCAAGGGTTCTTATCATTTTGGACGACGCTTCCACATGACGACCTCGATCGCTAACCAAATGTCATAAAATGTCATAAACCCACCACTGAGGCACCGAGACAGGGAGCAGGTATTCTAGCGGGTTTATCGACGGTGTGTTCCCACTGCGAAAGCGCGTATCGTGTCTGCAAGTAAATCCTTCAGGAGTAATGCCCATGCACGACATTAGCCGGCGCCAGTTCACCACCACACTGTGCACCCTGACGGGAGCGTTGCTGGGCAGTAAGGTCCTGGGGACCGCTGCTTCGGCCGAAGAGTCGCCATCGGCCAGTGCGGAACTACTCCGCAGCATGAAATGGCTGAATGAACCAGCATCGGCGACCATCTCAGGCAATCACTTGGTCGTGCGGGCGCGTAGGAAAACAGATTTCTGGCGCAAGACTCTCTCGGGAAACGTTATCGATAATGGGCATTTTTTTAATGTTCCCGTCAGCGGAAATTTTGATTTTGAGGCTCGCATCGACGGTGAGTACGCGGCCCTCTACGACCAAGCGGGCTTAATGGTTCGAATCGATGCCCAGAACTGGGTCAAGTGCGGGACAGAATTCTTCGACGGCGTTCGTCATGCCACCGTCGTCTTCACCCGCGAATTCTCCGACGGGTCAACGATGAACGATTTGGCAACAACCGGACCGGTGTGGTGGAGGGTGGTTCGCAAGCCGGATTCACTCGAGACTCTCTGCTCGCCCGACGGCAAGAATTTTGCTTCGGTGAGGCTGGGCTATCTGGTCCCTTCAGCCCGCGCCGATGTCGGCATTATGTGCGCCGCGCCGGAGGGCGAAGGATTTCAGTCGATCTTCGACAATCTCAAGCTGACCATGCACGGCAAGTGAAGTGGGTATCGCGGAACGCTCACTGCTCGTACGGATTGCGCAAGTATCCTTCCACCGCGAAGTCTTCTCCAAAGCGGTGCAAGTGGAGATGCTTTACCTGCGGAGCATCATCCAAATTTGAGGCGCACGTGCCGTAGGCGAATGGGATCGATTGATCGCACGCTAGAATCTTCGGTGCGTAGTATAGAAAAACCTTGTCGACAGCGCCGGAGGAAAGCGCGGTCCCGTTTACAATCGCTCCGCCTTCGATCATCACACTCGTGATTTCGAGCAGTCCCAAGCGGCGCAACACCGCGTGAATATCCGGGCGGAAATCGGAAGGGGCTGGTGGAAGTTGCTCTACACGAATGCCGCGCGTTTCGAGGTCCCTCTTTTTGTTTTCCTCGCCGTCGCAATAGAAGACCAGCACGTCATCGTTACTGGTGCCACCATATTTAGCGCTCTGCACCAGTCGTGACTCCAGCGGCAGGCGCAGGTGCGAATCCAGAATCACGCGCAAAAGCGCGCGCCGTCTCGGATGTCCGCTGCGATCAGTAAGCAGCGGATCGTCGGCAAGTATCGTTCCTACTCCGACCAGGATTGCGTCGCTCTGATGACGTTGTTCGTGCACGTGGGCACGCGCTTCCACGCCTGTGAGCCATCCGCCCGCGGGAATTCCTGGTGTGTGCTTCGGGCTCGAAACCGGTGGCGGAGCGATCTTTCCGTCGAGCGTCATCGCCGTCTTCAGCGTCACCAGAGGAACACCGTGCCGGATATAGCGCGCGAAGGCCTCGTTCAAGCGACGGGCTTCCGTTTCGAGGCATCCGACTTCGACATGAATGCCCGCCGTTCGCAACTTCTCAAAGCCTTGCCCGCTGACCTTGGGATTAGGATCGGGCATGGACGCCACCACGCGAGAAATCCCGGCCGCAATCAAGGCGTCGGTACACGGAGGCGTGCGGCCGTGGTGGGAGTGGGGTTCGAGATTGATGTAGAGCGTGCCACCGCGGGCCCTGTCGCCAGCATGCTCAAGTGCGCGCACTTCGGCGTGTTTCACGCCGTCGTAGGTGTAAGCCCCTGTGCCCACGAGGCTGCCGTTCGCATCGACGATGACCGCGCCGACGCAGGGATTGGGCGAGGCCAACCCGACGCCCTGGCGCGCTAGGTCAAGCGCACTGTGCAGGAACTGCTCGTCAGTGGAATGGTCGGGCATTCTGTATTGGGATCAAGAGAATCCACCACGGAGACACGGAGTCACAGAAAAATACGAGTGAATGCAACCGCCGCCTACAACTCGCGTGGCGGGTAGGCGTCAGCTGGATTGTCCTCCTCCGGTTCTTCGAGTGCGACCGCACCAGAGTTTGCGTTTGGCCCCATTCCGCGCGGCACGGGA
>DATNKA010001031.1:0-3468 GCA_035603655.1 Candidatus Acidiferrales bacterium
ATGCCACGATGCGAATATTAGCATTTCCGGCCAGGTCGTCTGGACTCCAAAAAAGACGGGAGAAACCCACCCTAACCGGCTGCGATCATGGCCAGATTCTGCAATAGTACAAAACCATTAACTTTTTGGTTGACAACGAATTTGCCCCTGACTTATCGTAGCGCTCAAATCTGGGTGCGCCTGGGAGCTTTTGCTCCTCAATGTATACGATTACATTCCCGGATTGACCGCTCAGTCCGCACATGACAGGGCAGGGCTTGCCCGGCCGCAAGCTCGAAGAGGCTCAAAGGAGAGCTTATGAACCGACAGGCGGTTTCCCTCGTGGTACGAAGCTTCTCGACGTTTGCAGTTTGTGCCATCCTTGGGATCAGCTTCCTCCAAGCTCAAGTGGACACCGGTTCCATCACCGGTACAGTGACCGACGCTTCGGGAGCCGTGGTAGGCGGAGCGAAAGTTACCCTGACCAATGAAGGCACCAGCACCAGCCTGTCCACCACCAGCGGAACCGATGGAGTCTACAACTTTAGCCCGGTAAGAATTGGGACCTACAAACTGGAAGTTTCCGCGCAAGGGTTCAAAAAAGAAGTCCAGATTCACGCCACTGTCGATGTCAGCGCCCGGGTATTGATAAATTTCAAGCTCCAACCTGGAGCGGTGACTGAAACCGTGGAGGTAAACACGACCGCTCCTGTGCTCCAGGCCGAAGATGCTTCCGTGGGCCAGGTGGTCGACCAGCGCAACGTGAATAATCTTCCCTTGAATGGCCGCAACTTCACGTTTCTGGCACAGCTTGCAGCCGGCGTGAACACTCCGGAAGCCGACACTCGAGGCAACGCCCAGAGTGGCGCTTTCACGGCTAATGGCAATCGGCCAGCGCAGAACAATTACATGCTGGACGGTATCGACAACAATTCCGACACCGTGGATTTTCTGAACGGCACGAATTATGTCGTGCTTCCTCCCGTCGACGCCATCCAGGAGTTCAAGGTGCAGACTTCGGACTTCAGCGCGGAGTATGGCCGTTCCGGAGCGGCGGTTCTCAATGCCACAATTAAGTCCGGCACCAACAGTTTCCACGGAGCGGCGTGGGAGTTCTTCCGCAATGATAAGCTCGATGCTGCGGATTACTTCGAAGACGCCGACGGCATTAAGAAGGGTGAGCTTCGCCAGAACCAGTTCGGCGTCGCTTTGGGCGGCCCGGTCATCAAGAACAAAATCTTCTTCTTCGGCGACTACGAAGGATTGCGACGCGTGCAGGGAACGATCTCGACGGGTTCCGTGCCTACCCTTGCCGAACGAGCCAGCGGTTACACCAATCTTTCCGATCTGATCACCGGGCAAACCGCTTCCGGCACCTTGACCGACGCGCTGGGCCGGACCATGCCTTACGGGACGATTCTTGATCCCGCCACTACTCGGGCAGTCACTGCCGGCGCGACCGACCCAGTATCCGGATTGAAGGCGACCGCATCGGGCTTCGCGCGTGATCCCTTCGGCACCTGCCCGGCCAGCACCGCCGCGTTTACTTTGGCTGGTTGCGGGCTCAACCTGTTGCCCGCCGGTCGCTTGGATGCGAACGCCATCAAGCTGATGAATCTATATCCCAACCCAACCAATTCCGCACTTTTCGAGAACTTCGCCAGTTCGCCGGCACTCTATGAACACCGCAATGCCTTTGACGCCCGCCTGGATATCAATTTTACTCAGAAGGACCAGGTGTTCTACCGCTTCAGTTACGTAGACGACCCGCAGTACATTCCCGGGATTTTCGGAGGCATAGCGGACGGCGGCGCGTTCCAGCAAGGCATTCAGACGGCAACGGCGCAACAGAGCGCTCTGGCCTGGACGCATGTCTTTTCCCCAAGTCTGGTGAACGTCGCTCGCGTGGGATTCAATTACTTGAATACGACGCGAGTGTCGCCCGAGGCCAGTGACATCAGCAATATTCCTGGCCAATTTGGCATCTCGGATATTCCCCAAGTCCCCAAGAACGGCGGGCTCCCGGCCTTTGGCATCAACGGACTGTCGACTCTCGGCAGCAACTCGTTCCTGCCCTCCGATGAAGTCAGCTCCACGCTGCAGGTCAGCGACGATCTCACCAAGATTTATGGCAAGCACACCTTCAAGATGGGATTCGAGTGGCAGCACGTCAAATTCTCCACTCTGCAACCATCGTGGTCGCGAGGAGAATTCGATTACAACGGCAATTTCGCCGAAATACCAAACAATGACAACGGCAACCTGGGGCGGGCGGCATTCCTGCTGACACCGGTTGCGTCGACGGTGCCAGGCGGGGTTCCTTACGACGTTGGAGGGTCCACCAACATTTACGCCTCCAACATCGCTCTCACCGATAATGGGAAGAACTATTACGGCACGTATTTCAACGATGACTGGAAAGTTACACCCAAGCTGACCCTCAATCTGGGTTTACGCTGGGATTACTTCGGTCTCGTCTATGAACATCACGGTGCCCAAGCCAATTTCGTTCCCAGTGGCGCCCCCCTGGCTGGTCCCGTCTACCTGCTTCCGGGTGGAACCAATTCCGCGGATCTTTCCTCAAGCTTCACCAGTTTGCTCGCCGCGGACGGCATCGCGCTCGACATCACGAATAAGTACGGCAAAGGTCTGGGCAATTCTCAGAAGGCTAACTTTGCGCCCCGCATAGGCTTTGCCTACCAGGTCACTCCAAAGTTTGTTGCTCGCGGCGGGTTTGGAATGTTCTACAACGGCTTTGAGAACCGCGGGTATTCCCCAAACTTGGGCGAAAACTATCCCTTCCAGTTCAATTTCAACTACACTCCTGTGAACGATGGCCAACCTTTTGTTTTCAGTGGCTGCCCCGGGGCCGCCGCGACCGCGGGCACTCCAACGTTTGAGACCGGCTTCTCGTGCACTCCGCTCACCCCGAACGCAGTAAACGCCAATGGTCTGGCGTTGCGAGGAATTCAGTTCAACTACCAAACCCCGTATACCATGAGCGGCAACTTCACTCTGCAATATGAGTTAACGCCGACATTAAGCGTCCAGGTTGGCTACGTGACGTCGTTGGCGCGTCACTTGGAGGTATTCCCGGGAACCAACAACCCCACCGCAATCTTGCCCATTAACACACAGCTCACGAATACTCCCGGCCTTGCTGGCAGCCCGGGAACGGGGGCGTTTCCAGCTTCCCAGGGTGGGCTTCCGTTCCCCGATTTTGGTGGGAACAACAGCTTCGCAGCTACGATTGGTAACAGTTTCTACCACGGGCTTCAGACTAAAGCGGAAAAGCGCTTTGCCAACGGTCTCAACTTCCTGGCCACGTACACTTATTCCAAAACGCGCACGGATGCTTTCGATCTGCTGAATAACGGAAGCAACGGAGCCTACCGTGTGCCCGACGTTTCAGGGCTCGGCATCCACTACGACTACGGTTTGGCTCCGTTCGATATTCGCAACGTCTTTCACCTGAGCGGAGGCTACGAG
>DATNKA010001032.1:0-2684 GCA_035603655.1 Candidatus Acidiferrales bacterium
CTTTTTCCGCCTCTCCGCTGTGGTCGATCAGAGCGAACAGTGTGACTCCCTTCGCTGATAGAATCCCCTTCAGTCGTTCAACCGTCTGGTCTACCGTGTGGTTGCTCGGGGTATCGATGATCCCCTTCTCTTTACTGAGCGTCATCGTTTCTCTCCTTACAGAACACCGACAAAATCAAATATATTGCCCTTTCCGGTTGGCGATTCAGGGTTTGCTGCGACTCCAAAACATCCCGTCTTGACAATAGTCGTTGAAACATATATTTTTTATTATATGAAGAAAACAACTCAGCCCGAGAACGATCGACGGCGCCCAGGTCCTGAGGAGGCTGCCTTCCTGGACCTCCTGCGCACGACCGACATGCTATCTCGCGGCCTGATCGCAGTTCTCAAGACGGAGGATATCTCGTCGACGCAATACAACGTGCTCCGCATCCTGCGCGGATCGCCCGAAGGCCTGCCCTGTGGCGAGATTGCCAACCGAATGATTACGCGGGATCCGGACATTACCCGCCTGCTTGATCGCCTGGAAAAGCGCGGCCTGATCTCTCGCTGCCGGCAGACCAAGGATCGACGAATGGTAATGGTCCGGATTACGCCCGAGGGGCTCAAGCTCCTGGCCCGCCTTGATGAACCAGTGCAGGATGGCCATCGAAGACAGCTGGGCCACCTGGGACCCGACCGGCTCCTGGAGCTCACCGAGCTGCTGCACGCCGCACGCGCCAATGTCAGCTAGTTTCTGGTAAGATAACATATGTTGCAACGATTATCGTTATAACGCATCTAAGACTAGGGAGGAAGGATAACCACCATGAGCACACAAGCTACACCGCAAGCTGCCACGACCACCACCTGGAACATCGATCCGGCTCACTCCGTTGCCGAGTTCAAGGTCAAGCACATGATGATCTCCAACGTAAAAGGGCAATTCCCCAAGGTCACGGGAACTTTGACGCTTGATGAATCTGATCTGACAAAATCTCGAGTTGAGGCCGTGATCGAAGCAGGATCGATCGAAACGCGCGACGCCCAGCGTGATACGCATCTGAAGAGCGCCGACTTTTTCGACGTTGAGAAGTTCCCTACCCTGACGCTTAAGTCCACGCGCATCAGTCTTGTCCGCGACGGGGAATTAGCCGTAGAGGGCGACCTGACCATTCATGGGGTTACGCGCAAGGTGGTCTTTTCGGTAGAAGGCCCGACCCCGCCTGCGAAAGATCCTTGGGGCAATACGCGAGTTGCTGTATCGGCAACCACAAAGATCAGCCGTAAGGACTTCGGTCTGACCTGGAACGCTGCGCTCGAAACCGGTGGCATCCTGGTTGGTGATGAGGTGACGATCACGCTCGACGTGCAATTCATAAAGGGTTGAAATATTTCAGGGTTGAAATGTTCACAGCCGCCAGGCACGAATCCGGGAGGCTGCTGAAAAACTCGGACCACCACGGTTTTGCAAGGGCGCGGCTTCGAGCCGCGCCGAAGGCGTCGCAAAAATCAACTGCGCTTTTAGCGGCCGAGGTGGCATTCGGACCTCGAAATGAGTTTTTTAGCAGCCTGCGAGAGAGCTCACTGGCGGTAGAAAGGAAATTTTATGTCACTCCGCCCTGTTAAACAGATCATTCAAACGACACCTACAATCGAGGGCGCTGGCGTGAAGCTGCAGCGCGCCTTTGGCTTCGGTAAAACCAAGGAATTCGATCCCTTCTTGCTGCTCGATGATTTTCGGAATGAGAACCCGAAAGACTACCTCGCGGGATTCCCCTGGCATCCGCATCGCGGGATCGAGACGATCACCTATGTGCTTGCGGGTTCAGTCGAACACGGCGACAGCCTGGGCAATAAGGGTGAGATGACTGCGGGCGACGTCCAGTGGATGACCGCCGGCAGCGGCATTCTCCACCAGGAGATGCCCAAGGGCGATCAGCAGGGCCGCATGCACGGGTTTCAGTTGTGGGCCAACCTGCCTTCCTCACTGAAGATGACGGACCCGCGCTATCAGGACATTCCGGCAAGCTCGATTCCTGAGGTCACCGACGATGACGGCACTCGCGTGCGCATCATCTGCGGGGAGTTCTGGGGCAAGAAGGGTCCGGTCGAAGGGGTTGCCGCCGACCCGAACTACCTCGATGTCTCGGTTGCTCCGCGCCAGCGCAAGCGACTCAAGGTCGAAACTACGCGTAACGCCTTTGCCTATGTGTTCGCGGGCTCCGGCTCGTTTCGCGACTCTTCGAATCCGCGCGCCGTTCTGACCGAGCAGGCCGCCAGCCCAGACGCTCCGGCCAAATACGACGTCAGCAATCACTCGCTGGTGCTGTTTGATCGTGGCGATGAGATCGTAGTGCAAGCCGGCGACGAGGGCATCCGATTCCTATTGGTCTCGGGCAAACCGATCGAAGAACCGGTTGCGTGGTATGGTCCCATCGTTATGAACACACAGGACCAGCTCAAACGGGCAGTAGCCGAGTTACAGGACGGCACTTTCATCAAGCGCCGTTGATCGCGCTAGAACCTGAACCGCTCAACCTGCTCCGCATAGCCCTGACCGCGCGAGGTGTGTCTCCGTCGGACCGATGGTCTGCCGGAGCGCACTCCACCGCGGAACCAATCCAATTTTACGACCGTAAGCCATCCATCCCTAGCAGTTTTCAACAACCCAATTAACCTTACAACCATTTCTGAGCCGA
>DATNKA010001033.1:0-11299 GCA_035603655.1 Candidatus Acidiferrales bacterium
GTTCGAGAAGGCCTCTGAAAAGCAGCTAGTTTGAAGGTGGCTCGACAATGCGTTCTTTCGCTCTCTGATCCAAGGTGAGGGTGAGCCGCGAAGCCCGGCTCGGTCACGATGCAGAAACTATTCTTGCTGCTTGCCCCGTCATTGCTGACGCTGATCGAAGGTGTCTTGCTGGGGGCCGCGGTAGCGTTGATTTTATTTTCTTCTAAGAAGTCCTCCAGACGCGATCAACCCACCGCCTTCCTTGGCATCGAACGCGGCTTCGCCCGCCTGGCTCGCCGGAAGCGCCTCGCCGTTCTAGTGGTCGGTTTCAGCGTCATCGCCATCCGCGTGGCGCTCATCCCGATTCTCGGCGTTCCCCAACCCGCCGCCCACGACGAGTTCAGTTATCTGCTCGCTGCCGACACTTTTGCTCACGGCAAGCTTACCAATGCCACGCCCCCCATGTGGGTCCATTTCGAGAGTTTCCACATCATTCAAAAGCCCACCTACATGTCAGTCTATCCACCGATGCAGGGGATTGTGCTGGCCGCGGGACAACTCCTGGGTCATCCGTGGATTGGTCAGGTTCTCGCGACCGCTCTCATGTGCTCCGGCCTGTGCTGGATGTTCCAGGGCTGGTTACCTCCATCCTGGGCATTGTTCGGAGCCGCGCTTGCCGTACTTCGGTTGGGCATCCTCAGCTACTGGATGAATGGCTATTGGTCGACTTCAATTGTGGCCTTTGGTGGCGCCCTGGTCCTCGGAGCCTGGCCGCGTCTGCGCAAACACCTTCGAACACGCGACGCTTTGCTGATGAGTTTGGGTCTGGTGATTTTAGCGAACAGCCGCCCCTTTGAAGGATTGGTCTTCGCTATTCCCGTCGCATTCGCCATGCTCTCCTGGCTGGCAGGTCAACATGGTCCGAGTTTTCGACAATCCGTGCCTCGCGTTATCTTTCCGATGGTTTTTGCTTTGGCAATTGCCACCGCCGCCACCGGCTACTACTACTACCGGGTAACGGGCAGCCCGTTTCGGATGACCTATCAGGTAGAGGTCGAAACTTATGCGGCAGCCCCTTTCTTCATCTGGCAAACACCCCGACCAGAAACCTCATATCACAACCAGGTAATGGGTGAATTCTATCGTTGGGAGCTACAAGTGTTTGAAAGAAGCCGTACTTTTACTGGTTATGTACGACGCTGTGCCGAAGCGTTGATTTCGTGGTGGAAGTTCTATCTGGGCCCGCTTCTGACAGTGCCTCTGTTAGCGCTTCCTCTGGTGGTTCGAAGGCGCCAGATGTTACTGCCTCTTCTGATTTGCGCTGCCGTAGCCGCCGCCTTGGCTGTCGAAACCTGGAATATGCCCCACTATTTCTCTCCCGCAACCTGTGCTCTATCGCTGGTGGTGGTGCAGGGCATGCGTCATCTACGGCATTGGTCCCCTGCTCGCCGTCCTCTGGGGACGGCCCTGGTTCGCGCGATTCCGGTGCTGACGTGCGCTATGATCCTTCTGCGTGTGACGGCGGCGACGGTTCACGTCCAGCTCGAAGCCGCATGGCCCAGAGGCAATTTGAAACGGGCAATGATACTGCGTCAGCTCCAACACTTTCCGAGCCAGCAGCTCGTAGTTGTGGTTTATGGCCCGAGCCACAGTTTTCACCGCGAATGGGTTTACAACGACGCTGATATCGATGCGGCTAAAGTGGTATGGGCTCGGGACATGGGTCGCGACTCGAATCAGGAATTACTGAACTTTTTCAAAGATCGCCGCGTCTGGCGCGTGAACGCTGACGCCGAACTTCCCATGCTGGAATCGTACTGGACTGCAGAGCCACTCCGTGCGGTTGACCAGCGGAGATCCGAATCGATTCTTCCGTATGCAGCCGGGACTGCGGAAAAATAGTTTGAATATCTCTTTGAGGTGAACAAGGCCAATGAAAGTCCGATTCTGGCTTCTGCTGAGCATATTTGCGGCCGGAATTTCATCGCTTTACGTGCATCGGATCCTTGGGCCATGGAGCAGTCACGGCCGCATGGAGAAGGGTTTCGTGATCGCTCAGATAAGTGACCTATACTCACCTTGGGTGGGTACGCGCGAACTCCTGCTCCGGCGGCGCAACCCCTATGGGCCGGAGGTAAGCCATGAAATACAGATTTTTTTTTACGGCCACGTTATCAATCAAACCGATGCAAAACCAGGCGTTCAGTTAGTAAACGAACAACGCTTTGCTTACCCCATCTACGAAGTGTTCCTCACGGCTCCCTTCGTGTATGCAGACTTCGTGGACGTGCAACGCTGGGCCACCTTCGCTTTGGCTTCCTTGATCGCTTTGAATATTCTGTTTTGCCTCCGTCTTCTGCATTGGCACGTGCGGTGGGAAGCAGTTGCCGCTATGGTCCTGTTCGTTCTCAGCAGCCCGCAGATTGTACAGTGCTTGCGGCTTCAACAGTTGGCGACGGTCGAGGCTTGCTTACTCATCGCGGGCGCATGGTGCATCGGCGGAAACCATCTGACTACGGCTGGCGCGTTGTTCGCCTTTTCCACCATAAAACCACAGATGGCGCTTCTACCCTTGTGTTGGTTCGCGGTTTGGGCCGCGGGCGACTGGCGCCGACGGTGGCGGCTTCCCGCCTCTTTTATAGCGACTCTTGCTGCACTATTCGTGGCTGGTGAACTTCTTCTCCCCGGATGGCTCGGATTCTTTCTCGCGGGGCTCGCCGCCTATCGAAGATATGCCCTTCCTTCATCCGTGCTCAGAATGGCTCTGGGTGACAGGGCCGGAGAAATTTTGGGAGGTCTGATCGTACTTGCGATTTTGGTGTTTGCGTGGCGAAATCGACACGTGCAGGGCGACTCCCCGCAGTTCGTGTTCATTGTGGCAGCGTTTTTCATGGCTACCGTGCTCACCTTCCCATTGTTCACACCATTCAATCAGGTGCTGCTGATTCTTCCTGCGATGCTGCTGATTCAAGACTGGAAGTATTTGCCCCGATTCTCACACTTGGTTTTTATAGTCAGCGTCAGCTGGCCATGGATTGTGTCCCTGGTGCTGCTCCTCCTTCTCCGTCCTCCACTGGATTCTTCCAATCGACTGCCCCTGTTGCCTTCAGTTCTGGTTTCATTTTTTCCACTTCTTCTGCCTCTCTTGCTAATGACCAGACGAAGCGAAAGCGCAATGCCACCCCGGGCTACCGTTCAGCGCGCCTCATGAGCCCAATTGAGTATTATGGGCGGTCATGACTTCAGCGACAATCGCCACTTGGCTGACTGCCGAGCGCCTGCGCGCACAAGGGATCATCCTCGCCCTCTGCCTCTGGTCGGTCTATTTGTGGAACATCGCCGCTCCCGGACTGCTGGATCGCGCCGGGAATCTGAAAGGCGCTGACTTTCTCCATTTTTACACTTTGGGCTCGCTCGCTCTGGCACACCGCGGCGCCGATCTCTACAACCCGCAAACGCAAATGGAGCTTGCCGCTCAGCGCGTTCCGGCCGCCGCCGGCATCGGATTCCTGCCACTCTATCCGCCCCAGGTTTCAATCTTGTTCGCACCGTTTGCTCGATTGTCTTATCTCTGGGCCCTGGCTCTGTGGCTCACTCTCAGCGCGCTTATTTACGGACTGTGCTGCTTGGCTGTGTGGCGCGCTTGCCCTCATTTGCGCAATTACAGATTCACTGTTCTGATTCTGGCCCTCGCCTTCCCACCTTTCTGGCACCTCATCGCGTGGGGACAGACTTCTGCTCTTGCTCTCGTCTGCTTTACTCTCGCGTTCTTCGCCCTAGGTGCGCAACATGAATTCCTTGGCGGCCTCGCGTTCGGATGTCTCATCTTCAAGCCCCAACTCGGTCTGGCCGCCGCCCTCGTTTTTCTGCTCACGCTCCGCTGGAAGATCATCGCGGGCGCGCTGCTTTCCGCATTCGCCGAGTTGATCATGGCCTGGCTCTTCTACGGTCCAGGCCCGCTTCGGGAGTGGATGCTTGTGCTGTTCAACATTCCCCACGCTCTTTCACTGCTCGAACCGAAGCCTTATCAAACCCATTGCCTGCGCACGTTTTGGACCATGCTCCTCCCGTGGGCCTCGGCTTCTTTCGGGCTGTATGTCATTAGCGCCCTACTGCTATCGGGATTAACCGTCGCGTGCTGGCGACGCCGCGTACCATTATCCTTACCTCTGCGCTATTCTGCCCTGCTGTTCGCCACTGTGCTCCTGGCTCCGCATCTCACGGTTTACGATCTTGCCATCCTCGCGCCAGCGTTTCTGCTGCTTGCGGAGTGGATCGTCACGCGGTCCGACGCCACCACACCGCGCCTCAAGTTTCTCTTGTGTTTCGCCTTCGTTCTCCCGCTGGTCGCCCCAATCACGCGTTGGACACACCTGCAGCTTTCCGTCCCGGTTATGGCAGCTCTCTTGTATGAAATATGGACAGCCGGCGGGAAATCAGTTTCGGTTACAAATCAATCTGACTAAGTTCCAAATAAAAACTGCAGCGCCTCAGGAAATCGCTCTGCCCAGGCCGATTCCGTGTGCCCCGCATTATCCTTGATCACCATCCGCAGCCGGTTTTCACTCAAAACAGCTCGTCGCATGATGGCTGCAAGCTCTCGCACATCGTCCACCACCGTGCGGCTTCGCTCCGCATTTCCCGCTTCCGCCGTGCCCGCAGCCAGGAACACTTTTTCTGGCCAAATTCTCACGACACGACTTTCCTTGATGGCCTGCCGATTCGACGCCCACAACGACGGGCTCTCGAGCAAAAGACGGCCAATCGCTCCCGGCCGGGCGATCGCGGTATAAAGCGCAATCAGCGCGCCCAGCGAGGACCCTCCCAGACCGGTATTCTCCGGGCCAGTGGCAACCCGGTAAGTGTGCTCCACAAACGGCATCACTTCCTTCATTAGAAAATCCGGGTAGTGGCGCCCCTTCACGCGTAGCATCATGGGATGCATCGACGGGTGCGGCATATATTCTCGCATCCGGTCTTTTCCGGTGTTATCTATGCCCACGATGAACATGGGGAGGACTATACCTTCGCAGATCATCCGGTCCGCGGTCTCATC
This sequence comes from Candidatus Acidiferrales bacterium, assembly GCA_035603655.1. Taxonomy (GTDB): domain Bacteria; phylum Acidobacteriota; class Terriglobia; order Terriglobales; family Acidobacteriaceae; genus Sulfotelmatobacter. The sequence continues at coordinate 5,036 of DATNKA010001033.1, forward strand.
CACTCCCCATTCCACACCGCCGAAGGCCGTCGAAGACTCGAATAGATTTTGCCCGTCATTCAGATAAAGCACAGGATAGTATCGACCTGAATTTTGCGGATCGTCATAACCCGGAGGCAACCACACCCGGAGAAAGCGAGTGTTCTTAAAGATGCGGCTGCGGAATTCGTGCAGACGCAGATCTCCAGTTGCGCCCGTGGCACGAATCACCGCAGAACGAGCCTTACTTCCATTTCCTGTTTTCTGGATTCTTCCCATCAGGAGAGTTTCAGGCGCTGCGTCCGGCGCGAACCTTTAGCAGCGATGCCAGCACCGTGATCATCGCAATCAGCGCCAGCGAACTTAAACACAGAATGCACCAGGTTTCAAGCACGTAGCCCTCGACGTAAGTGAGTCGTAGCGCAAACGCCAATCCCGTCACAGCCGCCACCAGCAGGCGAAGTGGAGTCGGCACCCGCGAACGGTACATGGTCGCCAGCGCAAAGAGTACTCCATAACCAGCCACACCGATTCCCGCCACTGGAATTCCCATCACGGTCGAATACTCGCTGCGGTTCACAATGTCGCAATTGAATCTTTCTCCAAAATCGCAGAAAGCCGATGCCGACTTCGCATAGTGGCGTTCGAGCGATACCGCCGACACCAACATCCCTGCCAGCGCGAGAATGGCGATCAAGATAAACAAAACTCGAGTGGCCTTTGCCGGAGTCGTATTGGACGCAGTCGATCTATCCGGAGTTGTACTCACGGCAAACTGCACCCAGTTTTGTCGGAAAGCTCGTTGAGAGGAAACACACCCTCTTTCGGAGTGCTCGCGCCAAACTGCCAGCTTGGAAATAACGTCACCTTAGCCGCGGTGCACTCGGGTGCCAGTTCACGTGAGCCTTTGATAGCGCACTCTACGTAAGGTACGTATCGAAACGCCTTCCCGAACATGTCTTTTTGCTCGGCGCAATGCGGACACCAGTACAGCCCATACATCTTGGTTTGTTTCGATGCAAGGCACTTCGCAAACCCATCGTAACGATGGTTTCTGTAGTACCAGAAGCCCGCCCAGGCCAGAGCAATTAACAGCACAATCCCGCCCCAGATCTGCATCTCGCGTGACGGTCCTCTAGTCTCCGCTTGTCCAACGCGATCTTGCCGCTGCTTTCGCCGCTGTTCCGACATGATTCCCTTCCCCAACGATTTACTTCTTATAACATGCGTTCAGGCTACAACGTTTAGAGCCCCAGGTAATACATCTAATGCTTCACAATGCAGGGTCAGCACCTCGCCGTCTACCATCACGTCCACCGGCTCGTTGAGATCGAACTCCACACGTCGCACCGACTTGCGCTCGGCCAGCGGATGATTAATGTGCGTGCCATCATAAAGTCCGGGCAAGTTTCGTATCAGCCCCAGCCGCCCGATCGCGCCCCAGCGAACGTATTCGATAAGACCGCTATTTATCTCCGCCTGGGGAGCAATCATCATGGTCCCGCCGGTAAACTTGCTGTTGTTGAACGTAAGAAAAAGACAGCGACGCCGGTCGAATTCGGTTTCCCCTTCCACCCGCACCGGAAACGGCCGCCGCTGCAATCGAGCCAAACCGAGAAAAATGGAAATGAAGTATCCCAGTTCTCCGTTGCCGCCAAATCGCCGCGCCCGTAAAGTCGCCACGTCGGCAGGAAATCCTACGCTCAGCAAATTGATGTAGTGAATCACGCCGCTGCGGTGACGCAATCTCAGCACGTCGCAGGGTTGTGTTCGCTGCGAAATCAGCGACTCGACTGCGTGCTCCACTCCGCGATCACTGAAATCGCGCAAAAAGGAATTGCCCGTCCCCAAAGGCAAGAATCCGAGCGTGGAACGATCGTCCGGGTCCGCTTGCGGAAAAAGGCCGTTGACTACTTCATAAGAAGTTCCGTCCCCGCCCACGGCGATAAATTTTCTGCAACCGCGCGCGTAGGCCTCACGCACAATTCGCGTTGCATCGGCTGCACGCTGTGTCTCCCCCACATCAACCGTGATTCCGCCTGCTCGCAGCCGCTCCAAAGCCGGAACCAGCAGCTTACGGGTGCGACCACCACCAGCCGCAGGATTCACGATGGCCAGGTAGGATTGCTGCCGGCTCACAACGCCACCACCACACCTCGATCTACAGTTTTCCTCACGTCTTCCGCCAGCTGTTGCCGTTTAACTTTCATCGATGCGGTCCGCGGAAAATCCTTCTCCCAGATGAAATACTCACCTACGCGTTTGAAATCCGGCAGCCCTCGGTTGCGGTTTACAATTTCCTGCAACAGCGCGCTGTCGAAGCGTTGGTTCTGTTCCAGCCGCAGGGCCATCACCAGCGTCTCTCCTCCCGGTTCCTTTTGCGGCCACAAATAGTTCGCAGCGAACACGCAGTATTCCTTGACGGGCAGTCCGTCGAAGACGGTTTCGATATCCTCGGGATAAATATTCTTCCCACCTTCGGTCACGATCATGTTCTTCTTCCGCCCGAAAAGCTGCAGATGCCCGTATTGATCGAACCGTCCCAAATCGCCCGTCAGCAGCCATCCCTCGACAATCGTCTCTAGAGTCAGCTCCGCATCGTCCAGATATTGCGACATTACGGTTTTGCTTCGCGCGGCAATTTCCCCGATTCCTTCCGCGTTGGGACTCAGCACTCGCAGTTCCACCCCGGGCAGAGGTTTACCCACCGTATCTGCGCGAAACGGTTTCAGGTCGTTCAAGGTCAGCGCCGTTCCTGCCTCGGTCAAGCCATACCCGTTCACCACGGGAATTCCCAGGTCATAGAAAAACTGCATGCTCGAAGGTTCCATGAACGCCCCACCGGTGATCAGCGCCAGCAATTCTCCGCCAAACGCGCGATGCACTTGCGGTAACAACATGCGGCTCACTCGCACGTGAGCTCGGCGACGCGTCAGCAATTTGTTAAGCGAGATCAGTCGATTCAGAATCGCCCGCTTCCATGACGGCAACTCGTCGAACTTCGCCCTCAGCCCGCGCTCCAGATTCTTAACGATCATCGGCACCAAAGAAACATAAGTAATCCGGTAGCGCACAAACGCATCGCGTACAAATTCCGGGCGTAGCGTCCGCAGATGCACGACGCACGCTCCACACACGAATGGGCCAATGAATCCCACCATGAAATCAATCGCGTGATTCGTCGGCAAAATGCTCAAGTACCGCACGCCCGGCCAGAATGGATACCACGCGGTCAATGCCCGGCACTGTTCCAGATAATTCTCGTGCGTGAGCACGCATCCCTTGGGACGGCCACCCGTGCCCGACGAATAAACGATGCAGGCCACGTCCTGACGCTGCCGCATCACGAAATCCGGCGTTCCTTTACGCTTGAAATCTTCCCAGCGAAATCCTCCCGCCAGGTCTGCTGCCGGCGGAGCTTCGGTCACCAGCACCAGCTTGGTTTTAATCTGGTTGAACTCCGGCGATTGCATGATCGCCCGCCAGAGATGGTATTCGACCACCAATACTTTGGCTTTCGAGTGCTCCATCAGCTGCAACTGCTCGGCCGGCGTCAGCTTGTAATCCAGAGGAACCAGCACCCCGCCGCTGTAGAAAATCGCATATGCAGAAATCAGCCACTTCGACTGATTCGTCATGAGAATGGCGGCGCGGTCACCCGCATCGAAATCCGCATCCTCCAGCGCCCGCGCGAGGGGAAGGCTGATTTCTTTGAAATCGGAGTAGGCGAGCTGCGTTTTCTCTCGGTCGCGGTCCGCTTCAATCAGACAGGTCTCTCCGGCGAAACGGTCCAACGCATCGCGCAAAGCGGCGCCCAGGCAACTATATTTTTGGAGATCAAGCATTAAAGAGCTATTCCAACATAGAGGCACCCTTCGGCCTCCCCCAGCACGGCGGGTTCCGACAGGGAGAATACCATGTTAATGAATTGGTTATCCATAACCTCGAAGATACGATCGAAGGCCTGCGAATGCCCTGAATGGGGCTTGCCACGGTTGTGGAGTCTCTACAGTCTGGCTTGAATCTTTCCGGCCAGGGTCCGGAAATCGGAGACGCCTTGCAGTTCGTAATCCGGTAGCTCCACGCGAAAGTGATGTTCAAGCTTCGTGAGCAGGTCCAGGGTCTGCAAACTGTCGATCCCGAGTGTTTTGAAAAAATCATCGTCGGGAGAAAGTTTTTCTCGCGGCACTCTGAAGTGTGCCGCAGCAAGATTCAATATCTCGTCCAGGGTTTGGTCGGCCGTCTTCATAATTTATGAGTACTCTCTCCACTTTCATTACGGCAGATAGGGCTGCGCGTCGGTACTTTCTACAAACTTCCGCAGCCCTGCATCGACTGCTGGACGAGCGAACAGCTCGCAGAACAAATCGATCTCTCTGCGCAACTCCTCATGGGGAATGGGTTTGATAAATTTCTTGGCCGCGGCGGACGTGGCTCGATCGAATTTCTTGAATTGCGCTGCCGTGGCCCGAGCGGCGCGCAGCACCTCGCCTTCGCCAACCACCTGGCTCACCAGCCCAATCTGCTGCGCCTTCGAAGCGTTGAAACTCCGCCCCGTCAACAACAGGTCCCTCACCACGGCGTTGCCCAAATCCCGCTTCAGACGTGGAATCCCGCCGAAACCGGGAATCAATCCCAGCCTCAATTCCGGAAAACAAAACCGTGCCATCTTGTCGGCAATAATCAAATCACAGGCCAGCGCCAGCTCGAATCCTCCACCGAAAGTCACTCCATGCACTGCCGCAATCGTGGTCAACGGCGTGGCATCGATCAGATTCAAGACGCGGTGAATGCGCTCCAGAAAATCCCGCACGCCCTTCGCAGCCTCAGCTTTATCCATTGCCTGCGAACGCTGATACAGTTCGCGCAAATCAGCGCCTGCACAAAATCCCGATTTCATCTGGCTATAAATAATGAGCGCATGCGCCTCCACCTCGATGGCAGCCAGTGCCGTCACAAACCTCTCGAGGTCTTCTAGCGACGCCGATCCCAGCTCATTGCAAGGCGGACGATGCAGCGCCAGCTCGATCACGCCGTCGGAAACCGTCCAGGACAAAGCGCTCCCAGCGCACCGACTCCGCGTTTTTGGCTCGACACTTTCTTCTTGCACCTTGGCGTCCTTCGTGGCTGAAGCTCTCCTGGCTCTAGCTACACTGCCGGCTTCACGCTGTACATGTCCTCGATCTCATTCTTCATGCGGGCCGAAATTACGTCTCGTTTGTATTTCCCGTTCACAGTCAGCGATCCAGTTTCAACGGAGAAGGCATCCGGAATCACGCGGAACGCCCGCACCTGCTTGTAGTGTGGCAACCCTGGATTTACCTCGTCCAGCGCCGATTGCACCTTCTCAGAGGTCACGGCTCCAGTCACCAGCACGGAAAGATATCCCCGACCGTTCCCGACTACGATCACCTGATGCGCCTCCGGCAAGATCTTCGCAATCGCACTCTCAATCGGTTCCGGCGACACTTTATGCCCCGAGCCCAGCACGATCAGATTCTTGATCCTCCCCGCAATTCGCCAATTCCCGGCCGTGCTCACTTCGCCCTGATCCCCAGTGTGAAACCAGCCATCGCGCAGAGCCTCCGCGGTTTGTTCGGGCCGATTCCAATACTTCAAGAAAATATTCGGCCCGCGCACCAGGATCTCATCATTGTCGCCAAGCTTCATCTCCATCCCAGCAATCGCTGGACCCACTCGCCCCACCTCGACCTGGTTTGGATCATCCATCGTGCAAATCGCCGTCGTCTCCGTGAGCCCATAAACCTGCAGCACGCGAATCCCCAGCATCATGAAATAGATCTGCGTCTCGACCGTCAGCGGCGCTGACCCGCAGATCAGCGCCTTTAAATTCTTGCCAATCATCTTTTTCCGAATTGCTGGAAACACTAGGCGATTGGCTAGGCCCAGCCACAGCGCATCACTCGTTTTCGGTTGCTTCTCCTGATGCCGCACCCATGCTGCCTTGGCCCGCACATAAATTGCCTGCGCGACTCCGCCCGTCTGCCACAATTGTTCGTCTACCGCCCGCCGCATCCGTTCCAGCAACTGCGGCACATTCAGAAAATAATCCGGCGCCACGACCCGCATGTCGTTGGCGATCTTCGCGAGATCCATGTTGATTGTGACCAGGCTTCGCCGCTTCAGAAACGTCAGCAGCGCAATCCACGACGCCGCAAAGGTGAACGGCAGATAATGAAAGATCCGGTCCTGCCCTTTCGATTCCGACATCAATTCGGATAGACGCTCCGCCGTCCGGCCAAGCATGAAACCCACATTCGCGGC
>DATNKA010001034.1:0-4424 GCA_035603655.1 Candidatus Acidiferrales bacterium
ACTCTTCCCATGTTGCGTCACAACAAACAGGATGGCCAGGATTCAAGTACGGCGGAGTACACAGCGTTAGAGTTCAATCCTGCGGTCGATGCCAAATTATTTGACAAGCCCACCGAAAAACCGGCCGCTCAGCCCTGAGCCTTCGTAGAAACAACGCCGCAGAAGTGTTTTGGCGCGAAAGCAGGCTCGAAAAAGTCTCTTAACCGTATCCAAAGGACTTGCAGAGCGCCGGGTCGCACTGTTTGAACCAGAACACATCGCTAGACATCGCAATGGACTGTAAGTGGACTGGTGGCGCCCAGTTTGAAGGAAGGATGCAGGCCCCGTAAGCTTCCGTGGGCTGGACTCTGCTCTCAATCACCCAACTAGCTTGGGTTATGTTCCATCAAGACTGTGGCAATGATTTCAAACAGGCTTGCGAATGGGTGCTGGCTCAATTCCAAAATTACTCCAGCCCGATGTCATCCTGAGCGGGGCGACAGCCGGGAAGGACCTTACACCAACCGACGCCGTTGATGCCGTGGACGGGAGCGCCTGCCGCTTCATTCAGCGCAGGCACTGCTCGCGCCGATGCAACCCCTGTACGGGTTTCGTGGGGTCCCGCCGAAGCGCTTGGCGCGCCCCGGCGGGATGACATTGGTCGGTTCATCCGTAAGTGCTCAATTTCAAACCACTACCGGGGCTCTACCCCTTGAAAAGAGCAGGACCTCCAGTTTAGTCTGTCCTTCTGCTATGACTGCCGCCCTCTAGTTCGCGAACTGCAACGTTTGAGCGCAATCGCGTGTAGTGCGCGCGCGGCGCTCGTGCCTTGTGCTGTCTCGAAAAAGCTCTATCAAAATCAGAAAGGATCTTCCCATGCAATTCGTGGATCAGCCACTCGCGCGCCGTTTCGAGTCGTGCGAGGAAATGCCGCAGGTGTTGTACGCGCGCCTGTTCCAAAAGACGCGGCCCGAGATGAATGCGGCGGAGGAAGAAATCTGTGGCGGCCACATGATCTTTGCAGGCCTCGGTTCCCCTATTGGACGGGCCACCGGGGTTGGACTAGATCGAGGGTTCACCGCGGCCGATCTCGATCGCGTCGAACAGTTTTATCGTGCGCATCAGGCTCCCGCGCAAGTGGACTTATGTCCCATGCACCGGCCGGAAGTGTTTGAGCTGTTCAAAGATCGGGGGTATGCGATCGCGGAACTCAACAACGTGCTGTTCCGCCGACTCGACGTCGAGGAGGAATTTCCCACGCCTCCGTCGGGCTGCGAGATTCGACGGAGTCTGATGGACGAGGCTGAGGCAGCGGGCGCGATTGTGGAGAGTGCATTCTTTCCCGACGGAGCGCCCGAGCCGTTTCGCGGCCTGATCGCGCCCTTTTACCAGATGGACCGCGCGCTGGCATTCGTTGCGAGCATCGCGGGGAAGTTAGTGGCATGCGGGACCGGGCTGGTGATTCCAGAGCACAGTGTCTTTGCCTTGTGTGGCGCAGGTACGCTGGCCAAGTTTCGCGGCCGGGGGTTGCAGACCGCATTGTTGCGAGCTCGCATGGCGGCTGCCGTCGAGGCCGGATGCGAGTACGCGGTGGTCGTCACCCAGGGAGGCACCATCTCACAGCGCAACGCCGAGCGCTTGGGCTTTCGCGTTGCCTACAGTAAAGTCACGGTAATCAAGCAGTTGTAATGGCAGGATCTTCCAACCGCCGGCGTCTCGCCCTCGGCGTCGGCGGCGCTACGCAAGGCCGCGTTGCATCCGTCCAGACCGACCTTCTCAGCCCAACCGCTTTGCGAATAGGACTTATGGCCGGTTGGATAGCATTCGCTTCGTCACAAGCTATCGCACTTGGTGAGATGAAACCGACGCTCCCGTCTCCGTGCTGCTCAGCGTCAAACGGACTGCAGGTGGACTGGAAGCGCCCCTAACTAATTGAAAACTTGGTGCGAAAGGGGGGACTCGAACCCCCACGGTTTTACCCGCCAGATCCTAAGTCTGGTGCGTCTGCCAATTCCGCCACTTTCGCAACGCCAATGGATTATACAGAGCGGTCGCTGGAGGGACTCGGCAGATCGCCAAAGCGGGTAACTGGCGCAGCGTTGGCAGTCGCAGACCCGATCGATGGGCAGAATCACACGCCCCTGCAGTCGCCACGCTTCCGCTGTGCCACAGCTCGCAACCCGCAGCCTTTTACTGAACCGCGTTCAGTCCCTGATAAATGAACATACCCAGCAGCACCAGCAGCAGCACGCCGGAGCCGGCGCCGAAGACCCACACGGGCTTCGTGAGCCGGTTTACTCTCACCAGTAATTCGGTCTGCTCTTGCTGCATGTGTGAATTCGCGTCGTCCAGATACAACTGCTCATCCTCATGCATTGTGAGCGTGCTGCGATAGATCAGGAGGATGATCAGTCCGACGGTGAAAACACCCCACACCGCAGCGAGCCCAAGGAGCAAAGGAGTCCACGTCCAGGTCATAGCCACACCTCGACAGATTGCGAGCCTGTTCGGCAACTCTGGAAATTCCAAAATGCAGCGTCCATCTACCACATTTGAAATTCTGCAGCGCCTTAACGGAAATTATTATAGACCCACATGGCAAGCCCTGCCGGAGGAAATCTCGTTGGCGAGGGTATCCAGTCTTGGGCTGTCGCAGATTGCGACCCTAACCGCCCGGACAGCATCCAAGTACTTGAGGCTACGAGCTTAGTGGTTGGACCACCTGCGATTGTGGCTGTCACAGCTCCCCTCGTCTGATATAATTTTATAATTCCAGGGCCAAGGAGATATAAATGGCTACGACTACTGTCCCCGAAGTTACAACCAACATTCCTGAAGTCAAGAAAGCCGCCCCAGTGACGCTGACGCCTAGCGCTGTTTCCAAAGTGAGGGAGATTATGGGGCAGCAGAATCCTGTGCCAGCCGGCCTGCGGATCGGTGTGGTGGGTGGCGGCTGCTCCGGTTTTTCGTATTCCATGCAGTTTGAAAACGCCGCCGGCATGATGGACAAGACCTTCGAAATGGACGGGCTGAAGGTGTTCGTCGACGCGACTTCCGTGATGTACCTGAACGGGTGCATGGTTGATTACGTCGAGACTCTGGAGGGCGCCGGCTTCAAGTTCGAGAATCCGAACGTAAAGAGCACCTGCGGCTGCGGATCGTCCTTCAGCGTCTAGATTCGTTCCGCGAGGATTTGAGCGGCAACAAAACGGCCTCATCGCGCGATGAGGCCGTCCGCTTTTCCCCCCAGAAAGTAAGAGAGCTTACTGTGGCTGCGGCGGATTCGCTGGCGGCTGCTGAGGTGTTGCAGGGCCCCCCATCAAACCGGGACTGTTGTTGCCGAAGCCCGTCGGCTGTCCGAACGAACTGCCGTTCGTATTCGAGTTCCCGGGTTGCCCATTCAAGGGCTGGGTTGCGATCTGCAGCAGAGGCTGATTGGGCGTCGACAACAGTCCACCCCGGTCGGTGGTGGGGTCGTACACGAACTGCCACTCGTTGTACTTCCGCTTGTGGTTGAACTCGCGAATCGTTGTGTCCTTGCTGGCGCTGGCCACGCCTACAATTGGCCCCCCGCCAAACACCTGTTGTGGACTGGAGGTCGCATCTCCCGGTGCTTTGCCCGGGGTCTCGGAAGCCGCCTGAGAGGATGGATCCGATCCTGCGGCCGCACTCGTCCCCGGCTGAGCAGAAGATGTTTGGGAGTTGTTGGAACTCGGTCCGAATGCGCTGTTCGAGTTTCCGCCGAACGACGATGACTGCGAGAAAACGCCTGAACTGTTCACTCCGGAAGCGCCAAATGCGGATCCAGAATTACCCCCAAATCCAGAACCGCCAAATGCTGAACTGTTTGCCCCGGAACCGTTCATCTGCCCTACGGTATTTGCGCCCGCTATAGGAGTGCTACCCACACTGCCGGAAAGCGACACTCCGGGATCGCCATAGTGCAGCAGTTTGAAATCTTTCCCCGTCACCGGATCTTTGTAGTGTTTGCGCAAGTAGCGCAAGTTGTTCGTGTTGTCGAGATCCTCGAGTCGCGTCGGATAACGCCCGAATTTTTTGTAGTAGTTGCGAATGGCGCGTGAGTATTGCACTCCGCGATGGATCATTTCCTGTTCCCGGTCACGCTGAAGCTCAAATTTAATTGGAACAGCAACCGTAAGGGCGACGATGCTCATGAGGGCAACTATCAGAAGTAGGGTGAGCAGAACATAGCCGTCTTCCCTTCGGCGATGAAGCCGGCATCGTAAATGACGGGTTGAGGAAAACAAAACCATCGGAATTGCGCAATTACGTATAAGGATCGTCTAATAACAATTTAGATGCGGCGAAGCGCTGTTCCTATTGCCAAATCGCTAAACGGGCTCAGTTGCAGGATGGTCTTTAGCCTAACCTTGGGTTAGCGGAATGCTTTGCGGCGGACCGCTTCCCACTACGTCCTGAATATC
>DATNKA010001035.1:0-4765 GCA_035603655.1 Candidatus Acidiferrales bacterium
CTCGTAACACCGCCGGGGCCTATCTCGATCTCGCTGGTAAAGGAAAGCCGCAGTCGGACCTGAATCACGCTTTTGTGCTACGCGCGAACGGCATCGTAGTTGCAGCCAATAATGTCAACGGTCTGTTCACCGGGGAAAAATTCGAACGCCTCCGGTTGTATCCTGGCGACCAGATTGTTGTGCCTTACAAGCTCCCAACGGGAGCGTTCGTCCGCGGACTGCGCGACTGGACGCAGATCATGTCACAACTGGCGTTGACTGGCGCGGCTCTCTCTATTGTCCTGCCATGATCTATGCCGATCAGCGGTGGATCGGAGATCATGGCACTGGTCGCTTTGCACGGCTCGTGCTCGCCGATCTCGATTATCGTCCGGTTGCGCTGGCCGGGCATCCCGCCGCGCCGCTGGATGCCTGGCGTCTCTCGCGCGCTCAGCGGGCTGACACGCGCCGACGTATTCTTCTCGCCGGGATATGATTCGCCGCTTTTCTGTACCGCACGGTTCGTCTTCACCATCCACGACCTCAGTCACATTTACTGTCCGGAGAACAGCAATCCCCTCATCCGGCCGTACTACGCAACGGTAATGAAAAGAGCTTGTCGGCGCGCCCTCAGTATCCTCACAGTGTCGGAATTTACACATACGCAGGTTATCGAGTGGTCGGGCGTATCGGCAGAAGGTCTTCAACGTAAGATGAGTGGTTGATCCTACACATCAGCCCGCGAAAAATTCCTACAGTCTGCAATTTCCCCTACCTTCTGTGCGTATGGTGCGTAAGTAATCGCAAGCGACGTAAAACGAGTTCCGGGTGGTGGAAGCTTCCACCGAGCGGACCTTCCCAGCGGGATGCATTTCGTGTTTAAGGGCGGGGCCCAGGCGGAGCTTATCAATTGCATTGAACGTTTCCATATAACCCAACGAGTGCATTTTGCTGGCGTGGTTCGGGAAACAAAGCCGCCTTCGCTTTACCGCGACTGCCGATGCACTCTCGCCTGTCGCGCCATTTCGGCCGGATGTACGTCAGGCAGAACAGTTTCTTTTGTAACTATATTATGCAATGCTTAATTATCGGATTTGAACGTAGGCTTGCAACTTCAAGAAGAAAACCCTCATAATCTTAGGTTGGCTCCCGAGTGCCTAATCGTTAATTCATGGTGCTCTCGGGTTCGGTTGGAGAGGCCAGAGGGGCTTGCCGAATATCTCTCCCGCTTCAGAGAGTCCATCGAGATTATGTCAGTATCGATCATCGTCCCCACATTTAATGGCGCCTCTCGCATCGGAAACTGCCTGGATGCACTCCTGAAGCAGACGGCAGGTCGAGATGCCGAGATTCTAGTGGTCAACGACGGCTCAGCCGACAACACGGCAGATGTTGTTGCCCGCTATTCCCGCGTTCGTCTCATCACTCAATCGAATGCCGGACCGGCAGCGGCGCGCAATCGCGGCGCCCTGGCAGCTCGGGGGACGATCATCCTGTTCACCGACGATGATTGCGTGCCGATGCCGGAGTGGCTGGCCGCCATGATCGAGCCCTTTAAAGATCTAAATGTGGTCGGAGTGAAGGGCGTCTACCGCACTCGTCAAAGGCGCCTGGTGGCCCGTTTCGTACAGATCGAGTACGAAGATAAATACCGGCTAATGTCAGATGTTCCTCGCATCGACTTCATCGACACCTATTCAGCCGGCTTTCGCCGTGACCGGTTCCTTGAGATGAACGGTTACGACACGAGTTTTCCGGTGGCTTGCGCGGAGGACGTGGAGCTGTCCTACCGCATGTCTGCCCGCGGCTGGACGATGAAATTCGCCCCCGCTGCCGTCGTCTACCACACCCATCCTGACACGCTCTGGAGTTACCTCAACAAAAAATATAAATTCGCTTTTTGGCGCGTGCTGGCGGTACGTAAGAATCCGAATAAGACTCTGAAGGATAGCCACACGCCGCAACTGATGAAGCTGCAGCTTCTATTCGCCCCCGCGCTGCTGCTTGCAATTTCTCGCGATTTGGTGGTGCGCCCGAAATTACCGCGGTCGCTGCTCGTGTGCGCGGCCTTTCTGGTCAGCACGCTGCCATTCGCATGGCGAGCCACCCCGAGGGATCCAATTGTCGGCCTGCTTTCCCCTTTCCTGCTGGCCGCGCGAGCCTGTGCGCAGTTGCTGGGCGTCACCGCCGGCCTGATCTACGCCTGCCGTAAGCCTGCCAAGGCGGCAACCGAGTCTCCCGCCTGAACTTTGTAATCGCTAATTTTTATAGCGGCGTGCAACTGAAACCCGGCAGTCCATGTAAAATCGGCGGTGTCTGTTTGACCTGTGAAGAGGGAAACATGCGGGAAGAAAACTGCAAATCCATATGTGACAAGACAGGTTCCGCCGCCTGATGTCCGGACAATCGTTCGTGTTGTATTCCGGCGCGCGTCGCCCGTACAGGTTGGGTTCATGGTGCGGCTGCCGGGAGAGACCTTCCATCCGTGACGCAGACAATGTAACAAGCCGGGAGCACATCAGAGAAATAGCAGGAAATGAGGCGACAAATCGGCACTCCTACATCATCAGGCGCCACCAAAGCAAAAGGGTCCACCACCGGCCGGCTCCAGCGACGTACTTTGAGAATCTGGAAGCAAGACTATCTGCACTATAAATACCTTTGGCCGAATCTTGAATGGGCCGCAAGAACGGCGCTGGAGCGCATCAATAGTGACTGCCCGAAAGTACTCGATATTGGTTGTGGACATAAACCATACCGTGATCTATTTCCCAGAGCTCAGCATTGGGGGATGGATCATGGAATTGTCGACACCTCGCCGGACTTTGTAGGAGATGCGTTGCGCCTTCCGATCAGAGATCAGTCGGTGGACATCGTATTTGCAACCCAAGTTATCGAACACTTGACTAACCCCCATGTCATGGTACGGGAATGCAAAAGGGTACTCCGCCCGCATGGATGTTTGATCCTGAGCGGCCCCTTTTTTTGGCCTCTTCATGAAGAGCCTTATGATTTCTTCCGTTTCACGAAATACGGATTCGAGCAGTTGTTGAAGGATGCCGGATTCTTGGAATGGCAGATTCTCGAGGACGGAGGGGATTGGGCCCAGATGATGTTGAGTGTGTGCCTTCGACTGAATAAGTGGCTGTTTCCCCTGAGATGCGCCGTGAACCTCACGGGTGCCTTTCTCGATTCGGTAAGCAAGTCAACCAGATTACCGGCAAATTACACCGTGCTAGCCAGGACTTAGGATCTGACGACGGAGAGCCCCAAGCCAAAGCGGTGTCCTGTTGCCAGGACCTAGCACGGTTTTCATACCCCCAACTTCATACTACGATTGTGAGATGCATGGTATGGCGAGATTGGAAAGGAACATCCTCCGACCGGAGGGGGAGGAGCGTTTTAAATGAAAATCCTGATAATTAGCTCCCTTTATCCTCCCCATGTTATCGGCGGCGCCGAAAAAGCGGCTGTGCAACTAGCGGAAGCCCTCATTCATCGCGGGCATGAGGTCGTGGTTGTCAGCTTGTATCCGGGGTCGAGCGAAGTCGTCGAGGATCGGAATGGCGTGCGCGTGTATCGGCTGCCAGTCGATAATTTCTACTGGCCTTTCGGGCGTAGGGAAAAGGCTAACATTTTTTGCCGCCTCGCCTGGCACATTCGAGAGATGTGGAACCCCGTCGCAGCTCGGCGGATCGGCAAGATTCTGGATGCTGAAACCCCGGACGTCGTAAACACCCACAATGTGTGCGGGTTTTCCCTGGCCGCCTGGCGGGAGGTTAAGCTCAGAAGAGTGCGCTTGGTACACACTGTGCACGATTACTATCTGATCTGTCCCCGCTGTACCCTGTTTGATAAAGGCCGGAACTGTGAGAAAACCTGTTTGAGTTGTACCGTTCTGACGCTCAATAGACGACGTTTGTCACAACTTCCTGATTCAGTGGTGTCTGTCAGCCAACACGCTCTTCACGAACATCTCCGGCGCCATTATCTTGCAGATGTGCGAGCCACGGTTATCTATAACATCCAGGGCAGCTTAAAATCGTTCCCACCGCAAACGGTGAATGGCAGGCAGTCGTCTGGCGACTTGGTTTTTGGCTTTATCGGAAAAGTTGAGGAAGAGAAGGGCATTGAGACGCTCCTGAGAGCCACCCGCCAGCTACATCCATCGAATTGGAAATTGAAGATCGCAGGCAGGGGCCTCGATGGCTATGTCAATAAACTAGGAAGAGGATTTCCGGATTCGAGAATTGAATGGCTGGGATTTACTGATGCCGCGAAATTTTATGATTCTGTTGATGTTGTGGTTATCCCATCGCTCTGGGCTGAGCCGCTGCCGTATGTCTGTGTTGAAAGCCTTCATGCGGGGAAAAGCCTCATCTGCGCATTAGCCGGTGGGATCCCGGAGATTGCTCGGCTTTCTAACCTCGTCGAGTTTTTCCCTGCAGGAAATGCGAATGCACTGGCGGAGAAGATGAATCTGGCATTAGCTTCGCCGCAAGAATGGCGGGAGTGTAAAGTCCCAGATGCTTCGAAACTCGGCGTGTTTCGTGAAGAGCAGGTCGTCGAAAAGTATCTTCGGGAGTACGCCCCTCAGACGCCCGTCATGCCAAAGAGCTAGGATGCGGCAATATCCCCTGACCCTAAATTTCGGGGTATGTAGCGCTGCAGTTCGAATGACCACGCAAGTGCAAGAGCAACCCAAAATATCGGTTCCAAGAAGGATTGAAGAAATACGTTGAAGATCGCGATGGCTGCGATCCATGATGCTGCGCCTTTCCTTCCG
>DATNKA010001036.1:0-2490 GCA_035603655.1 Candidatus Acidiferrales bacterium
ACTGCCATTTGACGCAGCCGACCCCCTGGAATGGGTCCACTGCCACATTGCACGCCGGCCGACACCGCCTCGGGATCGCGCTGCAGTGCCCGAGCCATTGTCTGCGATCGTTATGAAGCTCCTGGCCAAGAACGCCGAGGAGCGCTACCAGACGACCGCAGGCCTGGAAGCCGATCTTCGGCGGTGCCTGACGGAATTTCAGTCGCATGGTCGCATCGATTCATTTGCTCTCGGCGCGCACGACTCGTCGAACCGATTGCTGATCCCGGAGAAGCTGTACGGGCGGGAGCGCGAGGTCGATGCTCTGCTTGCGGCTTTCGATCGGGTCGTGGCTCAGGGTAATCCCGAGCTCGTGCTCGTATCCGGTTATTCCGGCGTTGGAAAATCCTCCGTGGTGAACGAGCTGCACAAGGCGCTTGTTCCGCCGCGAGGCCTCTTCGCCGCCGGAAAGTTCGACCAGTACAAGCGGGACATCCCGTATGCGACCTTGGCACAGGCCTTCCAGACCCTGGTCCGGCAGATCCTCGTCAAGAGCCAAGCGGAAATGGACCAATGGCGATATGCCCTTGCGGATGCGGTTGGGCCGAACGGCCATCTGATCGTCAACCTCGTCCCCGAACTCGAGCTGATCATCGGGGAACAGCCTCCCCGCCCGGATCTGCCGCCACAGGACGCGCAGAACCGTTTTCAAATGGTACTTCTTCGTTTACTGAACGTGTTTGCACGTAAAGAGCACCCGCTTGCACTGTTCCTCGACGATCTGCAGTGGGTCGATTCGGCGACTCTGGACTTCCTTGAGTACCTGTTCATCCATTCGGGAATTCGCCACCTGCTCGTAATAGGAGCGTATCGGGAAAACGAAGTCAGTCAAGGTCACCCTCTCGCACGGGCATTCGACACAATCCGAGCGGGCGACGTAAGGGTTCAGGAGATAGTCCTGGCGCCTCTTGACCAGGAAAACACCGAGACGCTGGTTGCCGAGGCCCTTCACTGTCAGCGGGAGAGGGCACAGCCACTGGCGCAACTCCTGATGGAAAAGACGGGCGGAAATCCTTTCTTCACTATTAGGTTCTTGACCGCCCTCACCGAGGAGGGGTTGCTTGTCTTCGATACGGGCGGGCAGCTCTGGCGATGGGACACAGAACGCATTCGCGAAAAAAACTACTCGGACAATGTCGTGCACCTAATGACCGACAGGCTGAAGAGTTTATCGACGGCCACCAGGGAAGCCCTGAAGGAGCTGGCCTGCCTTGGCAATATCGCTGAAATTCGACTTATGGACCTCATCCGCGGCGAGACGGCAGAAGCTCTGCACGCGACCCTTTGGGAAGCTGCCTACGCTGGAATCGTTTTTCGTTTAGAGAACGCTTACAAATTCTTACACGACTCGATTCAAGAAGCAGCTTACGCCCTGATACCAGAAGAGCTCCGCGCCGAGCGTCACCTTCGAATCGCGCGCCTCCTCGTTGCTAACTTGACGCCTGATGAGTTGGGTGAACGTCTATTCGAAATCGCGAACCAGTTCAATCGAAGTGCCACACTACTGACTGATCCGGCAGAAGCCTCCCAAGTTGCGGCGATTCACCTTCGAGCGGGGCGAAGAGCCAAAGCTTCCGGCGCCTACGAATCTGCACATGCTCACCTTATGTCGGCGACGGCCCTCTTGAATGAGTACAACTGGGCCAACCAGTATGATTCCACATTCGAAACCTGGATGGAACGAGCAGAGTGCGAGTTTCTCGTCCGGAACGATGATCAATCCAAAGCCATTCTTGTTGAGTTACTGGAGCGGGCGCGATCAATCGCTGATCAGGCGGCTGTCTATCGGCTCCGAGTGCTTCTCCATATCATGAGATCGGAAATTGTGGAGGCCGTCGCTTGCGCTCGCCTATGCTTGCATCTGTTCGCAATCGAGATTCCGCAGACCCCAACTCAGAATCAGGTGCAAGCCGAATTCGACGCGCTCTGGCGCACGCTAGGTCCTCGTCAGATTGAGGAACTGGTGGAGTTGCCCTTGATGAGGAACCATGAGCTCGAAGCTGCAATGCGAGTGCTTGCGATCGCGGTTGAGCCCTGCTACTTTATCGATCTCAATCAATTCTGTGTCCTTCTCTTCAGGATCACCCTGATGAGCATAGAAAATGGAATCAGCGGTCCAACTGCGTACGCTTGCGCTGCCTTAGGGGCGATTATGGGCGACGTTTTTCACAGTCATCGTGACGGCTACCGATTCTGTCGCCTCGCCTGCGATCTCGTCGAGAAGTACGGTTTTATCGAGTACCAAGCAAGAGTTTATCTCGCCATGAGCCTCGCCGCGCATTGGACTGAGCCGATCGGGAGTGCGATCGAATTCAACCGCCTAGCTTATAAAAGAGCTACCGAGTCTGGTGATCTAACGTTCGCTGCCCATACAAATCATCAATATCTCAAGTGCCTTATTCTGCGAAACGATTCACTTGACGTCGTGTGGCGCGAATCCGAAAGGGTTCT
>DATNKA010001037.1:0-2301 GCA_035603655.1 Candidatus Acidiferrales bacterium
AGTTTGAACTTGCTCGAGAGCAGGTGTTGCATTCCATCGTCATTCATTATGACCATCACCAGATCAACAGCCTGACCGCCAAGCTGCAATCCCCAGCTTCCTCCAGTGATCGTGATCGGCGCGGGGGCACTCCAGGCTCCACTTTCCGTGCGACAGGTCGCCACACCTTTTCCGTGACTCCCTCCAAAACCAACTGCAATTTTCACCATGGAGGGGATTACGGCGATACACTTCGCATCATGCATAACCTTGTCAGGAATTGCCTTGTCTGGAACAGCCATGATCTCGTTCAGAACCCTTGCGGATGCGTCCAGACGCTTCTCAATATCCGACTGGTCTTTATCATCGGCGCACCAAGCCAAGCTGGCCAGGAGTAGAAGACCTGAACCGAGCACCAAAAGATTTCTCGGCATAGTGGAACTAAAGCTTTTCATAAGCGAACCTCTTCCGTGCTCGAAGCGAGCAACTATTTTGGATTCGTACGAACATCAACGTAGCTTTGCCGTGATTTTCATTCCATCAGGTTCAACCTGTAAAGTGGACGGGGTATGCGCCGGAGAGCACGCGCGATATTCAAGCTACGATAGGCCAGTGCTAGAGTTCCTGAATTTGAACTCTACAGTTTCGCCAGTATGATGGCTGGGGCTTCCGTAACGAAGGCCGCTTTCATTAGTAGTAGTGTGTTTTAATTACGCGGCGCTCCTGCTCTGGGCGGACGTTTCGCGGGAAACCGCAACATCCTGCGCCCCACTGGATTGAAACACCTGCTTGGCGCGATTGACTTCTTCGTCGGTTTCGCAATGAACCACCGCCAGAATTCCACCTTTCAACAACTCTCCTTCATACTTCTCGGCCTCGTATTCAGGAATTCCCATCCCTACCAGCGATCCGGCAAATCCCCCCAACGCGCCGCCTATCCCAATTCCGGCAAGCGCCGCTAACAATGGCCCAGCCGCGATGACCGGACCGATTCCGGGAATCGCCAAGGCTCCCACGCCGATCAGCCAGCCCAAGGCTCCGCCCACCGCCGCTCCCGACCCAGCGCCCAGTGCCGCCCCTTCCGGCGCCTTCGTACTATGTTCGGTAGCCAATTCCTCGGATTGAAGGTTTTCCGGGAGCAGAATCGAGACGTCGCAGTTCGAAAATCCGGCATGCTTCAAGGCGCTGACCGCGGACTCAACACTGCTGCGAGTCAGATAGATTCCAAATACCGACTCCTCTTGTGTCATCGGTGATCTCCTTCTTGGTATGGATACGGGTGACGGGATTCATAGGGATGACGGGAAGGCAGAGTTTCTCCCCTTCGAGAAAAAGATTGGAGCATGAGCTTGCTATCCGCCAATCGGGGAAACTCCCTAGACAGAAACAGGCCGTGGGGTAGGACGGCATCAGTGCGAAGCTGGCGCTGCGATCAGCGCGCCGGAGAATTACCGGATATGGGCGGGCGTTTATGCCCCACTACCGGTACCGTAAACTGCCGGCGCCGCTAGCCGGTTTAGTTGGAGCCATATCCGTTCATCATCGTGGTTGGATCCCGCAAACCAGAGTCGCAGGGGATCTCTATTTCAACCAGAGTTCCAGGCTCGAGGTTGCTCAATTTCAGTACACCGCCGAGTTCTTTGGCGCGTTGTTTCATCCCGCCGATGCCCACTCCAACGCTATCCGGACGCAATTCGACAATTTTCTTGCCGATTCCTTTGCCATCGTCGCGCACGGCAACGCCGATACTTCCATTTTTCCGAGTCAAGGTAATCCACACGCGGTGAGCTTCGGAATGGCGGAAGACGTTGGTGAGAGCCTCCTGAACAATTCGGAAGATTGCAGTCTCCAATTCGGAGGTGAGTCGGGGAAAATCGCGGGGATGCACGTCGAGCGAGGTCTCAATGCCGCTGCGTTTAGTAAGTCCATCCGTATACCATGCCAGAGCAGAAAGCAAGCCCACTTCGTCGAGCAACGGTGGATGCAAAAGGTGAGACATGGTACGTACCTGCTGAATCGCGCGATCAATAATGCTGCTGGCCTGAGCCCAGGTTTCTTCCGGCGGTTGAGCGCTCTTTTGTAACAGCATTTTGTCCAAGACCATCTTCGCTACTGCGAGTTCCTGCCCCAGGCCATCGTGCAGATCACGGGCGATGCGCCGCCGCTCCTGGTCCTGTAAAGTCATGAGGCGGACGGAAAGCCGCCGCAGTTCGTCGGTTCTGTTGTCCACCATTTTTTCCAGTTCAGTGGCGTTGTCACGAATGGACTGTTCCAGGAGCTTGCTATCGTGGATGTCAGAACAGGTACCGTACCATTTGGCGA
>DATNKA010001038.1:0-16086 GCA_035603655.1 Candidatus Acidiferrales bacterium
ACCAATGTCCATCCAGGCAATCATCGGTCAGCAGAATGATCAGAACAGTTCGGGAAGCGGAAGCGGTGAAACCGCCTCACCCGCCAGGGGGGCCAGCGCCGGGACGACCGGCAGCTCGCGCGGCGGGATGGGAGGATCCGCGCCCCCTTCAACCCCATCGGCGAGCGCCGGCAGCGCCGACACACCGGGCGATGCTCAGGCAGGAAAGAGTTCGCGACCTCCGATTACCGCCCAGACTGAGGGCGTAGTAGGGATCTCGGACCTGAAGCTTAGCAGGGCAGCGAGCAACGCGGCCGATGGGTCAGTGGTCAGTTCGGAGAAAAATAACGTCAAACTGGAGAGCGGCACGATGATGCTGCTGCGAGTGGGCCAATAGTCGATACGGCGGCCCGGAGAGAGTGCGACCTCTCTTCGGGCCAGCGCTCTAACATTTCAAGCAATTGTGAATTGGCCTCCCCCAGTTCGTCCACGTCTGATCCAAGCTTCGTCTTTCAGTCCGCTGCGGCCGTCGGCCGCGATTCCTTCTCCGAATCTTGCGCGCTGGCTTGATTGAGCAATTCAATTGACGATCGATCGAGCGCAACAGTGGCGCACTGGACCAGATCATCCAACTGTTTGAGATTGGTTGCGCTCGCGATGGGCGCGGTGATGCTCGGCCGAGCCATCAACCAGGCGAGCGCCACTTGGGTGGGAGTAGCCTTATGCTGTTTGGCTACCTGATCCAGAGTGTCGAGAATACGGAGCCCGCGCGCGTTCAGATACTTCTTGACCATCGGTCCGCGCTGGCTCTTTGCCAGATCGGCTTCCGAACGATACTTGCCGCTGAGGAAACCGCTGGCCAGCGAGAAGTAGCAAATCACCCCAAGATCGTATTTCTGACAGACAGGCTCAAGATCAGTCTCATACGCCAAGCGATCATAGAGGTTATATTCGGGTTGGAGTGTCTGATAGCGTGCCAAACCCTTTTCCTGGCTTACTTTGAGAGCTTCCGCCAGCCGCCCGCCACTATAGTTGGAGGCGCCGATGGCGCGCACTTTGCCTTGTTGGATGAGCTCGGCAAAGGCTCCGAGCGTTTCCGCAAGGGGTGTATCGGGATCGTCTTTGTGCGCCTGGTAGAGATCGATGTGGTCGGTTTGCAGGCGGCGCAGAGAGTCCTCAACTGCCCGTTGAATATAGGAGGCGGAGAGCCCTTTTTTCCCCTCTCCCATGTCCATTCCGACTTTCGTGGCAATGACGACTTTACTCCGCTTGCCACCCTTTTTCAGCCACTTACCGATAATGGTTTCGGACTCGCCGCCTTTATGCCCGGGAATCCAGTTCGAATACACGTCAGCCGTGTCGATCAGGTTGAAACCTTTGTCCACAAAAGCATCGAACAACTCGAAGGACGCCGGTTCGTCGACAGTCCAGCCGAAAACGTTGCCGCCCAAAGCCAATGGCGCTACCTCGATGCCAGTTTTTCCTAATTTGCGTTTCTCCATCTTTAATTCCTCCGATGAATCTTTGGATGACCGCGAATTGTGTTAGGACGCACCACGTGGAATGAACGACGACCCTGTACAATTCTGTTTCCGTGAGTTCATCCGCGAAATGGCGCTTGGGTCCAATCGGTGCGCTGGGGATATGCCTTGTTCTGGCAGCGCGGGCCGAGCCGATCCCCCAGCTCAAAGCGACCGACTACGTCAATGATTTCGCCCACATTCTGGATCAAAATTCGATCGCGCAGATGGACGAGATCTGCCGGCAGATTGACGAAAAGGCCCATGCGCAGATCGCAGTGGTGACTATAAAGTCCCTCGATGGCGCTGATATTGAGAGTTACGCCGTCGACCTTTTCCATCAGTGGGGGGTTGGAAGTAAATCCACGAATCGCGGCGTGCTGATTCTGTATGCGATTGACGACCATCGCGCCCGAATTGAAGTTGGCTATGGGCTCGAACCTATCCTCCCGGATGGGAAGGTCGGCGGGTTTCAACGCGAAGCCATTCCGATTATGGAGGCGGGCCACTACAGCCAGGCGCTTCTGCTGGTCACATCGCGCGTGGCCAGCGTCATCGCGCAGGACGCTGGCGTTCAACTCACAACGCCGCAGCCTGCGCCGGCTCCCGTAGAGCGGCCGGAGCAAGCGAGCCGAGGCATATCCGCTGGCGGAATCGTGATGCTGATCGTAGTCGTTCTTGTGGTTCTATTCACTCCGCTCCGCGGCCTGCTTTTCGCAATGCTGTTTTCAGGTATGTTCGGGGGTGGGGATGGCTATCGCGGTGGTTGGGGAGGTGGCGGAGGCGGATTTGGTGGCGGTGGAGGATTCGGCGGGTTCGGTGGGGGTAGTTCCGGAGGCGGCGGGGCTAGCAGCAGCTGGTAACGAGGACGAATATGTCGAATGAGCTCACAACTGAAAAGTTTGTCATGCGTCTTCGCGAAGCGGCTGGAGCAAACCTGGAGAGCGTGATCCTGTTCGGATCGTCGGTCGCGGGGGACTTTCATCCCGAGTTTTCTAACGTAAATCTGTTTTGCGTGGTTCGCGACGCTTCCTTCCCGGCCTTGCAATCTCTGGCGCCAGCTGTGAAATGGTGGGACGCGCAGAAACAACCGCCGCCTTTGTTCATGACTCGCGATGAAATTGAACGCTCCGCCGATGTGTTTACCATCGAACTGATAGACGTGAAGCAGCACCATCGGGTGCTTTTCGGTGAGGACGTTTTCAAAGATTTATCCATTCCTGCGAATCTTCATCGGGTCCAGGTGGAATACGAGTTGCGGGAAAAACTCGTGCTGCTGCGCCAGCACCTGCTGTTGGCCTCGGGCAACGACTCGCGTATGTGGGAGCTGCTGACACGATCAGTATCCTCTTTCGCCACCCTATTCCGTCACGCGCTGATCGTGCTGGGAAACAACGCGCCCGTAGGCAAGCGCGAGGCCGTGCAGGCCTTAGCACGGCAGGTTGGCTTCGATGCATCCGGGATGTTGCAGGTGCTCGACGTCAGAGAAAAGAAATCCGACCGCAAGATGTTCGATGTGGGGGACGTCTTTGCGCGCTATCTCGCTGCTCTCGAACACGTGACGGCTGCTGTTGATAGAATGCTGGACTCGGGCGCATCAGGCTCTTAGTAAAGTTCCTACGAAGCGTTTTGTCAGGAGAATCTCATGGGCAAAGGACTTATCGCTGTCATCGTTGTAGTCGCCATCGTCTTGCTGATTGTCCTGTTTGCTTTTGGCCAGTACGTCAGCGTGAAGAATACGCTGGTCAGAAAGAACGAAACGGTGAAGGCGGCCTGGTCGCAAGTGGATATTGTGCTGCAACGCCGCGCCGATCTGATTCCCAACCTGGTGGAAACGGTGAAGGGCTATGCGCAGCAGGAGCAGACGGTCTTCGGAGACATCGCCAAGGCGCGCTCCGCACTGCTTTCTGCGGGAACACCGCAGCAAAAAATCGCTGCCAATGGTCAGCTCGACGGAGCGCTTGGTCGCTTGCTCCTGATTGTCGAGAACTACCCGC
The DNA here is from genome assembly GCA_035603655.1 of Candidatus Acidiferrales bacterium. Lineage (GTDB taxonomy): Bacteria > Acidobacteriota > Terriglobia > Terriglobales > Acidobacteriaceae > Sulfotelmatobacter. Next base: position 3,497 of record DATNKA010001038.1, read on the forward strand.
AATTAAAATCCAACGAGAACTTTCTGCGCTTGCAAGACGAACTTGCGGGCACGGAGAATCGCATCGCGGTCGAGCGCAAACGTTACAACGACACACTGCGCGATTACAACACCTACGTGCAGCAGTTCCCTAACAGCTTTTTCGCGGGTATTGCTGGATTCAAGCCGAACGAAGCTTATTTCGAAGCTTCGCCGGGATCGCGCGATGTTCCGAAGGTTAATTTTTCAAGCCCAGGAGCAACCGCGCCTCAGGCGACTCCTCAGCCCGCGCCGGTGCATTAGAAGTTTTGCAATGTGAGAAGCGGAATCAGACGGGCAGATCCCAACCTTCGTCTTTCATCTTCTTGTTGGTCCAGTGCTGAAGTTGTTCAAAGAGCGCAGGATCGATGACGGCGAAGCGCAGGCCCACGCGCCCCTCATCGCCCATCCACACAATTCGCGCCTTGGCACGAAAGACCACTTCCGTGTCGGGAAGCGGGAAGCTCACATCGAGCAGCCCGGCAAATTTCATGGGCTCTTGCAGGCCATCCAGTCCCATGCCGCCCGTGCTCAGGTTCACGCCCTCGACGTGAACTTGATCACCCCGCTGGTTCTTTAACGTGACAGCAAGCTGAATGCGCGCCCGAAAAAATTTCTGCTGATCGAGACTGATGAGTCCGAGCGGGCTCGTGCCCTCCCCGGCCGTGATGTTGATGTTGTACTCCTTCAGCTTCCGGCTGAGCGTGCGCCGGGAAATACCCAGTTGGTCTGCCGCCTGGGCGCGATGGCCGCCACTCCTCTCGAGGGCGCGGATGATCATCTGCTCCTCCATGCTGTCGAGATTGCCGACCGGCATGGACGCAGACTGGCGCAGCGCAGTCGGACTCCCCGACATCGCCGCTTCAATCTGCGCAGCTTGAATTTCAGGATGATTTGCCTGCACCGCAACCCGAGCGATCAGGTTGCGCAGTTCGCGCACATTGCCCGGCCACAAGTGCGAGAGCAGAGCGGAAACCGCATCGGGCACTAAGGAACTGCGCGAAGTTTTCAGATGAAGGAAATGTTCAGCCAAAGCGACGATGTCCTCGGGGCGCTCCCGCAGCGGCGGCACTCGCAATTGGAACTGACCTAGACGATGGAAAAGATCCTGTCGAAAGCGGCCCGCTGCGACTGCCGCTTCCAAGTCCTGATTGGTGGCAGCGACGATGCGGACATCCACTTTAATCTTGCGATGACCGCCCAGCCGGTAAAAAGGATATCCGTCCAACACGCGCAACAGTTTGACCTGAGTGTGAAGCTGCAGTTCTCCGATTTCATCGAGGAAGAGAGTACCGCGGTCGGCGAGTTCAAAGAGTCCAGGCTTGGAAACATCGGCGCCCGTGAATGCGCCCTTCTCGTAGCCGAACAATTCGCTCTCCACCAGGTTTTCGGGGAGTGCGGCACAGTTGATGTCGACCCAGGATCGTCCGCGACGTTGCGACGACTGATGAATGGTGCGTGCAATCAGCTCCTTGCCCGTTCCCGTTTCCCCAGTGATGAGCACCGTCTCGGTGTGGCCAGCAACCCGATCGGTCATGCGCATGAATCTATGCATCAGCGGACTGGCCAAAACGAAAGCCGAGCCGTCTATCTCACGGCAGATAGTGTGCGGAGATTCATCTTCCTGTTCTGTTTCCGGCGATAGCGCTGTCTGACCAACCGACCCCATGTCTGGTTTCCCATCGGAGGCACAAAGCATCGCCACCATCGCCGCCGGGACGGAACGGCCGTCACGAAGCAATGTGACCGACAAGTCTGCTGCCATAAGGCTTCTATCGTTCTTACATCGGACGGAACAATGAAAATCACCATGCTTGAGGACCGAGCCCAGGATGGTCTCCAGCAGCTTCTCGGGTTCAACGTCGCCTTCACAGGCGACGAAAACTGCCAGCGTTTTACCCAGAACTTCTGCCGCGGTGCAACCAAACATTTTCAGCACGGCTTCATTGCAGGCGGTGATGTGGCCCGCCAGGTCCGCAGACAGAACCGCAGTCACGCCGGAGCCGCCGGCATCCTGATCTAAGCGAGAAGTTGTCTCGCAGCCGCGCTGGTCCGGGGCGTTGGCATCAAGTGCGGTCGTCGGAAGTGGCGAATTGATATTGTCTGCTGTCATTCAGCACATTTGGAGTTGATCTTGACATAGCGGGTGAGCGTTGCAGGAACTATGCACCTCCGGATCGTGACGAAAGTAATCGGAAATGGCTGGCCGACACACGCCGGAGACAAACACGTCAATAGCCAAACCGCGAAATCAATTCTCTTCCGCGTTACCTTAGTAAGCTACTTAAAAACCTGTAACAACATTAGGATTCCTAGCGACCAGGCGTGAACCGAAGTGTGCGCGGACAGCTTCCCTCGCACGGTGGTAGTTTCTCGCCTCCCCTCGGCAGAAGTAACGACGCAATGTCGATTCGAACGAAACTGTTTGTCGGGATCACCGCCTCGATGGGGGTGGCGGTGCTGTGCTTTGCCGTCTGGCACTGGCAGTCCGCCGATCTCTCGCGCTTTTTCTGCTATCTGGCGGTCGCCGTTCTCGCATCCGGTTTGAAAGTGCAACTACCGGGCATTGACGGCACCATGTCAGTGAATTTCCTCTTCATCCTTCTTGGCGTCATGGAGTTGAGCCTTCCCGAGACGCTGGTCATTGGGTGCGCCGCCACTCTGGTACAGAGCGTTTGGCAGGCACGCAGTCGTCCGGATCCGGTCAAGGTCCTCTTCAACGTATTTGGCATGATGGCGAATGCCACCGTGTTCTGCTACACCAGCTACCACTGGCTGGACGCAAGAGTTGGTTCCAACAAGCCTATTCTGCTCATGCTGGCGGCGTTGGTTTTCTTTCTCGCCAACACACTGCCGATTGCGATTGTCATTTCCCTGACCGAAGGCAAGTCGAGCCGAAAGGTATGGTCCGAGTGCTACTTCTGGTCATTTCCCTACTATCTGGTCGGAGCAGCCGCCGTTGGCCTGTTAGGAATCATCAATCGGCAAGCCGGCTGGGAGACGTCGCTACTGGTCTTGCCGGTCATCTATTGGGTGTACCGGTCCTACCGGCTCTACCTGGGACGTCTGGAGGCGGAGAAGGAGCGAGTGGAAATTGAGAAGCGGCACGTGGAGGAAATTGCTTCGCTGAATATGCGGACTATTGAGGCGCTGGCGCTTGCCATCGAGGCCAAGGACCACACCACCCATACCCATTTGCAGCGCGTGCGCACTTATGCGGTAGAAATCGCGAAAGAGCTTGGACTTTCGGCGGGCGAGATCGAGGCCCTACGGGCGGCGGCTCTTTTGCATGACATTGGCAAACTGGGTGTGCCCGAACACATCATCAACAAACCTGGCAAGCTCACACCCGAAGAATTCGAAAGAATGAAGGTTCATCCGCTAGTGGGTGCGGAGATTCTGGACCGCGTGGCCTTTCCCTACCCCGTGGCTCCCATTGTGCGTTCGCATCACGAGAGATGGGATGGATCGGGCTATCCCGCCGGCCTCGTCGGCGAAGACATTCCAATTGGAGCCCGCATTCTGGCGGCTGTGGATTGCCTCGATGCACTCGCGTCAGACCGCCAGTATCGACCGGCCATTCCACTGGATCAGGCCATGCACACCGTGAAAGAAAAATCGGGAACCTGGTTTGATCCGAAAGTAGTGGCAATTCTTGAGCATCGCTACGTCGACCTGGAGCACATGGCGCAGACCATCGACGCGGGCTTCATCCCCTCGGGGTTCTCCAAGGATCTTCGCGTGGAACGCGGCCTGGCACCCGCCGCAGGATTCGAAAAGTCAGCCGAGACGCCTCCGGTCGAATCGGACTTTCTGGCTTCGATCGCTTCCGCACGGCAGGAGGCCCAGGCCATGTTCGAGTTGAGCCAGGACCTGGGAAATTCGCTGAGCCTCAGTGAAACCCTGTCCGTGCTGTCGATGCGCTTGCGCAAACTGATTCATTACGACTCCATTGCCGTATACGTTAACCGCAACGGCTGGCTGCTGCCGGAGCTGGTAAGCGGAGAGAATTTTAAACTTTTGTCGTCGCTGAAAATTCGCGTAGGCGAGGGCTTGTGCGGGTGGGTTGCCGAGAATGGCAAACCCATCATCAACGGAAACCCCCAAGTGGAAGCGGGTTACAGCGCCGATCCAGAAAAATATACAACCTTGAAGTCGGCCTTGGCCGTTCCCCTGGAGGGACTGACTGGTGTGGTGGGTGTGCTCGCCATGTACCACTCCAGTCAGGACGCATTCACCCCCGACCATCTTCGGATACTGTTGGCAGTAGCTTCCAAGGTGGCGCTCTCGGTGGAGAACGCTCTGAAGTATCAGCAGGCCGAAAGCTCGGCAACCACGGATTTCCTCACCGGACTACCCAATGCGCGGTCGTTGTTTGTCCACCTGGCGCAGGAGGTGGCGCGCTGCCGGCGCATGAAGACTTCACTCGCCGTCATGGTCTGCGACATTGACGGACTCAAGAAAATCAATGACTCCTTCGGACATCTGGAAGGCGATAAATTACTGCGCGAGTTCAGCATGCGCATGAAGGACGCTTGCCGAGGTTACGACTACGTAGCCCGCATGGGCGGAGACGAGTTTGTCGTCACCGCACCCGGCCTGACACCGGAAGCGGCGCTGGAAAAGGCTAGCCGCTTGAATGAAGCGGCCATCGAGGCCGGCCGCGAGACCTGCGGACGTGATGTGGTCTCGTTAAGTGTGGGCACGGCGTTTTGTCCGGAAGATGGTTTCGACGTCGAGGCATTGCTTGCCGAGGCCGACCGGCGAATGTATTCCGTAAAGCAAATCCACCACGCGGAAGCGGCGATCCGTCTGAGCACGCTGACGCAAGGCGCTGCGGGGAAGTAGATCTGGGTCAACAGATTATGAGAATAAGAATTGCCGGACACGCGCTGGCGCTAGTCGCCACAGTCCTTCTGGGAGGGCTGCTTTCCGCAACGTTAGTCAGGCTTGCGCCGGGATTCGACGTAGACGAGCAAGAGCTCGATCCCCACCTGAGCGCCGAAAGCGTGCACGCGTTACGTGCGGCCCGGCGGCAGGAGAACAACATATTCCATTTTTATCTTTCCTACATGAATCGCGCCGCGCATGGCGATTTGGGCACCTCGCTCGCTCTGGGGCAACCGGTTCGGAGTCTGCTCCGCGACCGCGCTCCCCTCACGCTGCGACTACTGATCTTTGGGTTAGGGCTGGCTTGGGTTGCGGCTCTGACCATGGCACTGACGGCCGCCTGGTTAAAATTTGCCGCTTATGACCTAGTTACGACGTTAGTGAGCGGAACATTTCTCTGCATTCCGGCCGCGGTGTTGGCGTTGCTCTCCGTCCTGTGGAATGTGCCGGGTTCAATGGCGATTGCGCTGATCGTATTCCCCCGGATTTATCGCTTTACGCATAACCTTCTGGCGAAGTCCTATTCTCTGCCTCACATCATCACTGCCCGTGCAAAAGGCTTGGGAGAGGCTCGTATCCTTTTCTGGCATGTCGTGCCGGGGGTTGCGCCGCAACTGCTAGCCGTCGCCGGCGTGTCGGTCAGTATCGCCGTGGGCGCAGCCATTCCGGTCGAAGCGCTGTGCGGCCTCGCGGGCGTAGGACAACTAGCCTGGCAAGCGGCGCTGGCACGCGATCTTCCACTCTTAATTAACATCACGATTCTAGTGACGCTCGTAACCTTGTTGGCAAACTCTGGAGCAGATGTAATCGGTCACATGGTCCGTGGCGGCCAGGAATCATGAATCTCTGGCGGAAGCTGGCGTGCGTCATTTTGGTTGTGGTGGTGTGCGCATCGGTCGCAGCGAACTGGCTGGCTCCAGCGGGATACGCCCGACAGTACCGCGAAGCGACGAACGCCGCTCCTTCTCGAAGCCACTGGCTGGGAACCGATGAGATCGGCCGCGACCGATTTGCCCGCGTCCTTTATGGAACCAGGATTTCGCTGCTGCTGGCTCCGGCGGCGGCGCTGCTGTCGACGCTGATGGCTGCGTTGATCGGAGGATTGGCCGGATATTTGGGCGGCGTTTGGGCGAGGCTGGCGATGGCGATAACCGATCTTTTCCTGTCGCTGCCCTGGCTGTTTTTGCTGATTACCGCGAGAGCATTAATGCCGCTGAATGTATCTCCGTTGGTGTCGGTGCTGGTCACTTTTCTGCTGCTCGGGTTGTTGGGCTGGACGACGGCGGCGCGTGTTTTGTGCACGACCGCGGGAGCGCTCCGTTCGGCGGATTTCGTCCGCCAGGCGAGGGCCGCAGGGGTTCCGGGGCAAAGATTGTTTTGGATTCATGTAATGCCGAATTTAAAGCCGGTGCTTTATGCGCAGTTCTGGATTTCGATTCCCGTCTTCATCTTGAGTGAGGCGAACCTGGGCATTCTCGGACTTGGCGTCGCCGAGCCCATGCCTTCCTGGGGAAGCTTACTGAAAGAGTTGGAAGGCTTGGTCTCCCTGGGCGATGAGCCCTGGAAGTTTGTGCCACTGATTCTGCTGGTGCTAGTGGTGATGTCGTTTCAGCTTTTGCTCTCGAGGCACGATGAGGTAGCGGCATGAAGGGCCGGGAAAGTATGCGACCACAAATGGCAAGAACCTACGGAAAAGCACTCGCAAACATAGTGATGTGTCTGGGATTTTTGACCGCACAGGTTGCGGCGCAAGCCGGTGGCGAGCTGAACTTTTGTCTGCGCACCGAGCCCAAAACTTTTGATCCGCTTAAAGTCGAAGATGAATCGTCCGCCGCAATCCGTTATTTAACGGGCGGAGTGCTGGTGCGCGTGAACCGCCAGACTCAGGAGCTCGAACCAGAGTTGGCGCAGTCTTGGAAGGTTTCAAAGGACGGCCGTCAAATCACGTTTCGCCTGCGCACAGGACTTTCATTTTCCGATGGCACCCCGTTTTCGGCTGGAGATGTTGCCTACACCGTTCAGCAGTTAATGGACCCAGCGCTGCATTCGGCGACCGGCGATGCCTTCCGCTCGGCGGCGGGGAACGTAGAAACGAAAGTGATATCCCCGACCCAGATTTCGATCGCCTTCCCGGCACCCGTAGCCGGACTGGACCGTCTTTTCGATCAGGTCGCGATTCTCTCCGAGCGGTCGACGAAGAAGGAGATGGCCGTGCTTGGTCCGTTCATGCTGGCCGATTACAAGCCGGGAGCGACGGTGCTGCTCAAGCGAAATCCCAATTACTGGAAGACGGACGAGCAAGGGCGCAAGCTGCCTTATCTGGATTCGATTCGCTTGGATATCCAGGCCAACCGCGACGTGGAGATGTTGCGCTTCAAACGTGGAGAGTTAGACCTGATCAACTCTCTCGACAGCGAATATTTCGATAAGTTGGCTGCAACTTCGCCGCAGTTGGTGCATGACGCCGGTCCATCGCTCGATAGCGAGCAGCTTTGGTTCAATGAAGTCGCGAAGGCTCCCATTCCCGCCTACAAGAAGAGCTGGTTCCGCTCGGCCAACTTCCGGCGCGCCATCTCGGAGGCCATCAACCGCGACGACTTAAGCCACGTTATCTTCCACGGGCACGCCCAGCCGGCCGTGGGACCGTTCTCCCCGGCTAATAAGTTCTGGTTCAACGGCAAGCTCAAGCCTCGGACCTACAGTCCTGATGCGGCTTTGAAGGCCCTGCAATCCGACGGTTTCCGCCTTGAAAACGGAGCGCTCAAGGACAAAGACGGGAACGAAGTTGTATTTTCCATTATCACGAACGCGGGCAGTAAAACGCGCGAGCGCATGGCAGTGCTGATCCAGGAGGATCTCCAGAAGATTGGTATCCACGTAAACGTTGTCACCCTCGACTTCCCTTCCCTGATTGCGCGCATGACGCAGAGCTTCGACTATGAAGCGATCATTCTGGGCCTGACCAATGTAGATCTGGATCCAAACGGCGAGATGAATGTTTGGTTGAGTTCGTCGGAGAACCATCAGTGGAATCCGCAGCAGAAAACCCCCGAAACTGCCTGGGAAGCTGAAATTGACCGTCTGATGCGAGCGCAGGCGGCCTCCACAGATCCTAAGCGGCGTAAGGAAGCATTCGATCGCGTGCAGGAAATCGCGGTTGAGCAGGAACCATTCATCTTTCTGATCAACAAAAATGCGCTCTCCGCTGTGTCCATGACGGTGCACGGCGCGGCTCCGGTGATTCTTTCGCCGCAAACATTTTGGAACGCGGATCGTCTCACGGTGGCGAAGAAGTAGCCAACGATCTTTTGCTACGGATTTTCACGGGGTCCGCAGTGATCTGAAAATAGCTCTGAAAACCAGGGAAGGCGCGATCACTAAAGCCATGCCATTAAAACCTCCATCAGGCCAGACTCTGCTGTCCGCTCATCTCACCGTGCGCTATGCGGGCAAGCCACCAGTTCTGCGTGATGTGGAAATCGAAATCCGGCGCGGCGAAGTGCTCGGACTGGTGGGCCAAAGCGGCTCGGGCAAGAGCACCCTGGCCATGGCCATTCTCGGACTTCTCGACAGGAAGCGGGTTCAGGCCGAAGGCGCAATCAGGTTCCAGAATTCCGATCTCCTGCAGCTTTCGGAGCACGAATTGCGAACGCTGCGTGGTCGCGCAGTTTCGCTGGTCCTGCAAAGTCCGCTGGCTTCTCTGAATCCGGCGCTGAAGATCCGCACTCAACTTAAGGAAGCGTGGCGGGCGCACGCGTCCGGCACGAGTACGGATTGTGCAAACGCAATCCGAACTTCTCTCGAGAACGTTTCCCTTCCAGCTGACGATGAATTTCAACGCAAATATCCTTCGCAAATGAGCGTGGGACAAGCGCAGCGGGTGTTGATCGCGATGGCCATCATGCATCGCCCCGCGCTGCTGATAGCGGATGAAGCCACGAGCGCTCTCGATGTGATCACCCAATCCGAGATTCTCGCGCTGTTTCGCGAACTCAACCGCTCCATCGGCATGGCCATTCTCTACATCTCTCACGATCTTGCATCCGTCGCGGGAATTTGCGATCGCATCGCCATCCTTCACCAAGGTGTGATCGTAGAATGCGGAACGACTCATCAGATATTCAGTCATCCGCAGCATGAATACACGCAGAAGTTAATGGCCGCCCTGCCGCGGATCCTGCTCTCGAACTCTCAACCGCCGATGAAAACTGAAGCGGCAGCTGCACGTTGAACCTCACTTCGATTCTCTGACCCACAGGTCGCCAACGCCAGACAAGCTACCGAATGCCCCTGCCTTGGCAAGGTAACCAATCCAACGAAACTGAAGTAACCGCAGCTCGATTCGAGGGACAACTTGGCCCATGCCCCTGATCGTGGGACAGACTGGCTCAAAGTCACATTCGCCTGGGCCGCGAATGTTCAATCGCAGCAACAACTTACGAAGACCTGATTGGCATGGCCCGTGCACTAGCTAAGCCGAGTCGAAGCACGGTTTTGTGCCACATTCGTTTTTGGGCGATCAGGAAGGGTGAGACTTATGTCGGAGATACTAAAACCTAAAAGCCCGGGCCGCAGCGAGCGTCACAGCGCGGCTTGGGGAAAACGCTTGAGCATGCTTTTGCTGCTCCTGCTGACGGAAAGCGTGTTCGCCCAAAATTGGGAAGGCGGCAGACAGGTTGGAAAATTCGCCCCCGATCTAGCGCCTACGGTTGCGCGCGCCCATCGTGGGGCAGCGCCTAGCGAGACCGTGAAGGTGATCGTGCAGTACAAACAGGTTCCACAAACGGAGCAAGAAGGCAAAGTGCAACGCCTCGGCGCGCGCCTGAATCACAGGCTCCACTCCGTAAAGGGGATCGCTCTGACGATTCCGGTCAGCGCGTTGCCTGCCCTGGAAGCGGACCCTGAGATTCTTTCCGTAAGCATCGACCATCCTATGAAGGGTCTGGACGAAGTCACGGATGTGGCCATGGGCGTCAGCGCCGCGTGGAATGCGGGCTACAACGGAGCGGGGATTGGCGTTGCCGTGATTGACAGCGGCATTAACGACAGTCATGCCGATCTTTGGGATTCCACCCAGTCTAGTTCGCGCGTGGTTTATCACCAGGATTTCACTGGCACAGCGACATCCAACTCGAATGGCGCCAAGTATGACCTTTATGGTCACGGTACGCACGTCGCCGGAATCATCGGCGGCAACGGCTATCTCTCCAGCGGGAACTACGCGGGGGTCGCCCCTGCTGTAAATCTCGTGGATCTTCGGGTACTGGATCTCAATGGCTCGGGCAGCGACAGCAACGTGATCGCAGCCATCGAGCAAGCGATTGCGCTGAAGAACACTTACAACATCCGCGTGATCAACCTATCGTTGGGGCGCGGCATCTTCGTCAGCTATACCCAGGATCCTCTCTGCCAGGCGGTGGAATCGGCATGGAAGGCTGGGATTGTAGTGGTGGTGGCAGCTGGCAATTACGGACGCGTAAGCGTCAACGGCAGCAACGGATTTGGAACCATTACGGCTCCTGGCAATGACCCTTTTGTGCTTACCGTAGGTGCCATGAAGAGTAATGGATCTTCATCTCCAGCCTCCGAGACAAAAGCCAGTTTTAGTTCGAAGGGTCCTACCACATACGATCACGTGGTAAAGCCCGACATTATGGCTCCGGGCAACGGAATCGTCTCGTTGTCGGCTCCTGGCGCAACTCTGGAATCGCAGTATCCAAATGAGCAGCTTACTGGCAACGACGGCAACAACGACTACTTCACGCTGAGCGGAACCAGTATGGCAACGCCGGCCGTCGCCGGATCCGTGGCATTGCTTCTTCAACAGAACGGCGCGCTGACTCCAGACCAGGTGAAAGCGCGCCTGATGAAGACTACCTATAAAGCATTTCCGCTCTCCACGGCCGCCTGGGTCCCGCATTTGTCGCAGAACTTCACCGACTTTTACGATCTGTTCTCGGTTGGTGCGGGCTTGCTCAATGTGCAGACCGCGATGTCCAATACGAACCTCGCTCCGGCCACCGTGGGCGCGGCGTTGTCGCCGGCAGTGTCCTACAACCCCACGAACGGCACAGTTTCGCTGGTTCAGGGAAACGGAAGCGTCGCGGCGGGTTCAGTGGTTTGGGGAACATCAGTGGTTTGGGGAGCGTCAGTGGTTTGGGGAGCAAGCGTTTCGGGCAGCTCAGTGGTTTGGGGAGCTTCCTTGCCCTGGAATAGCAATCTCCTCAGTGCATTTAGCGTCGTGTGGGGTTCCAGCACGGGCACGGGCACGCAAGCCACAAGCGTCGTTTGGGGCGCGGCAGTGTCGAGCACTGACGGTGCGTTTACCGACGCTGGAGACGATGAACAGTAGCCGTGAGTAGTCACAACGAGAGAAGGGAGAGCATCATGAATCACAACACACGGCTAACTCGGACATTTATCGGAGCAATGGTCCTGGCGGCGATTGCAGGCACGGTATACGCCGCACTCGGAAGCCATACAGTTCACCCCTTCTATGCCCTGGCTTCACTGGCGCTAGCGGCGGCGACGTCGCGGATGAAAGTGAAATTGCCAGGGATAGAAGGCAACATGTCAGTCAACCTTCCATTCCTCTTGATGGCGGTAGTTAACCTCAGCGCGGTGGAAGCGGTCTTGATTGCCGGCATAGCCACGGTGGTGCAGTGCTGGCCGCAACCGGACAAGAAGTTCAGGCCGGAGCAGATGTTGTTCAACGTCAGCATGATGGCATTCGCCGCCAGCATGGCAAACTTAGTCTGGAATGCCAGTTGGTTGGGCAATGCGAGCTGGTCATCCCTGCCGCTAACCTTGTCGGCAACGACCGCGGCTTTCTTCCTCGGGCAGACCGTACCCGTAGCAGGCATCCTCAAGCTGACGCAGAGCACCTCCATGCGGCGCACTTGGATGAGTATCGTGCAACTGTCATTCCCCTATTACGTGGTGAGCGCGGGAGTGACATCGATGCTCAACCTGGTAAGCCATCGCTTCGGCTGGCAAGCAGCTATGGTCGTATTCCCGGTGATGTATGGGATCCACCAGTCTTACCGCTCGTACTTTGGTCGAATAAGCGAAGCGCTACGAACTCCACCGCTCGCGCGAACGGCGAGCGCGGGTGCGTGAGACAGCGGAATTGAACTCCCCGCCCTGAAGGGCGGGGAGTTCAGGACTACGCACAGCGTTACTCCGCTCAGGTTAGCCTCTAGCGGCCCCTTCCGACCGATATGTTGACTGCTGCGCCTCGGCAACCGTCAGTGCACAGGTCGAGCCGGCTCGGTTCGGATCATCCTCAATTTAAGAACGAGAAATTCAGCAACCCTCGCAGAACTCGGCTATCGATTTAGGTTCACCACAGCGACCTTGTTCACGCCGCTGCAGGCCAGATACAGCTGCCCTCCGGGAGTTGCCACCATGTTGCGGACCACTCCGCCCCCCGATGGAATCGGCTTCGTACTAAAGCTCTCCGATTTTGGATCGAACCTCACCAGGGTATTGGGCTTAACCCCCGACTCGCTGTACCACACCTCATCATCATTGGTGATGGCGATGCCATAGGGCTCTGACTCCGAGCCGCCCGGCGACGACCATTCTTTCAGCAGCTTCCCTGTGGATGGATCGAAATGTCCCAGATATCCGCGGGCGAAGTCGGTGTAATAAATCGAGCCATCAGGCGCCATCGCAATGCGT
>DATNKA010001039.1:0-4027 GCA_035603655.1 Candidatus Acidiferrales bacterium
AAACAGCTTACTGCACTACGGCGCACCCTACGCTGACACGGAGAGCGTTCGCGAAGTGAACGATCACAGCATCGAGATTGCGGACAAAATAGGTAGGAAAGTTGTCGCCACGAATAAATTGACCACATCCGACGATGGCAAGATTCTGACGACTGATTGGAAGACCATTTCCGCCAACGGTAAAGAGAGCGGCGGAAAATTCGACTCCAAGCGGGTGGCAGAGGCTCCGGCAGGAGCCCCAGAGGTCTCTGGCGAGTGGCGGCCCATAAGAACCAACACTTCTGAGGATGTCATCAGTCACCTACAAAGTGACAGCGGACGGATTTGCCATGAGCGATCCGACCGGGGCTTCTTTCACTGCAAGGTTTTCGACGGAAAGGAATTTCCCCTTAAGGGAGATCCCGGAATCGCAAGCGTTTCTCTGAAGAAAATCGACGAGAACGGAGGAAGTTAATGAACCGAGGGAACGTCAGAACAATCGCATTCACATGCTTCGCATCAGTTGTCGTGATGATCGTGGCGTGGCAAGCGGACGCGCAGGACGCCAAAACGACTTATACGAGTATGGCTCCGCTTGATCAATACCTGATGGCGGATCGGAATGACGAGATAGCACTAGCACGCAGCGCTGCTCCGGAATTCATCTCGCGCGATGCCGAGGTCATGGTCCTCGGGCGGCATGGCTACGAAACTGTGGTTAAGGGTAAAAACGGTTTCGTATGTGTCGTGGAGCGATCGTGGATGGCCCCCTTCGAGGACCCGGAGTTCTTGAACCCAGATCAGCGGCTTCCGCTTTGCCTTAATCCACCGGCCGCACGATCCCACCTGACACTCACCTTCAAAATGACGCAGTTGGCATTGGCTGGACTGTCCAAAACTCAGATGTTCGACAGTATCAAGGCCGCGTTCGACAAGAAAGAACTGCCGCTGCCGGAACCTGGCTCCATGTGCTACATGATGTCTAAGCAACAGTACTTTGGCCGCAAGTACGGGAACGCCGACCCCCATCTGATGTTTTGGTTTCCCAAGACAGACGATCTGTTTTGGGGCGCGGGTCTCCCAGCCTCCCCTGTGTACGTGCATCAATACTCTCCGGAGCCCATCACCGAGTTCATCATTTCGGTGTCCAAGTGGTCGGACGGAACGTCTGCATCCGCGGACTGATGCGCGAAGCTCGACGCGCTCAAGTCATAACCAGATGAAGAAAACTGTCGAAATCTCCCGGAGAGAATCGATGAACCGAAAGACAGTCAAGACAATCGTATGTTTCGCGCTGGTTGTCGTGGCAAGCGCATACACAGGACGCTAAAGCATAGTATTTCGGGGGACGGAATGCGCTTTCGCATCTGTCGTTGCGGGATGTATTTTGCTGGAGCTCGACATGACGAATGCCCTGCGTCCCAGCGAGCTGTTCGCTCTTCACTGGAAGTGCTTCGACCAAGCAGACCAGGTCGCCAGCAAGGTCCGGCGCTGGTCAAAAAGCTCCTGACCCTGATGGATTGCGTCTGGCTTCACCTGCGGCCCGACAGACGTCTGAGGTTTTGCCGGGCCGGAGTGCCGCCAAGGCTATCCCCGGGCACCGTTATTGTTTTCGCATAGCAGCGTTGGTCGCGGGCCATTCATGGGTTTTGCATGTCCCCGTCCACAGAGGGACGAACAAGCGGACGCGTAATCAGGATGTTCCATCAATTGGCGACCCGTAGAGGTACTCGGGACATCATTTCTTGGTTACCCCGCCGTGACTGTCCCTCAAGGGTTTCGCTTCAGCCGTCGCCGGCGGCGGATTCTTCACATACGTACTCATCCACTGATTCATCTCCCACAACATATGCAGCACTGACTCCCTTGCCGCGTACCCATGCGATTCCAGCGGCAACAGCACAAACCGCGCCGTTCCCCCCGCGCCCTTGATCGCGCTGAACAGCCGCTCGCTCTGCATCGGGAACGTCCCCGTGTTGTTGTCGGCCTCGCCATGAATTAGCAGAATCGGCGTCTTGATCTTGTCCGCGAACGAAAATGGCGACATCCTGTAGTAAATCTCTGGCGCCTGCCAGTACGTGCGTTCCTCATTCTGGAATCCGAACGGCGTGAGCGTGCGGTTGTACGCCCCGCTGCGCGCGATCCCGGCCTTGAACAGGTCGCTGTGCGCCAGGAGGTTGGTCGTCATAAACGCGCCGTAGGAATGCCCCATCACCGCCACGCGATGCCGGTCCACCACGCCCAGCCGTGCCCCCTCGTCAATCGCCGCCTGCGCGCTGGCCACCAGCTGCTCCACATACGTATCGTTCGGTTCTGCCGACCCCTCGCCTACAATCGGAATCGTCGCGTTCTCCAGCACGGCATATCCCTGCGTCACAAAAGGAATCGGCGATCCCCAATACAAAAACGGAAACTCGTAAGGCGACCCAGTAATCTGCCCCGCCGCATCCTTCGTCTTGTATTCCGTCGGATACGCTTCCAGCAGCGCCGCCAGCGGCCCGTCCTCCGGCTTGTAACCCGGCGGCAGATACAGATTCGCGCTTAGGTCCACGCCGTCGGCGCGCTTGTACTTGAGCACCTGCTTCTTCGGAATTGCCGCATTTCCGTACGGGCTCGGGAAAAATGTCACCTGCTTCAACTCGTCCTTCGCCAGATTCTTCACATAAGAATTCGGAGCCAAGTCCGGCGACTCCCTCCGCACCAGCACATCCGCATTCGCTGGATCCAGCACCGTGACGGGAAACTCATAGAACTTATCCGCCGACTGCCACAGCCGTTTGCTCTCGCCATTGCTCACATTCATCACTGCAAGAAACGGACGATCCCCCTCCGGCGACGCCCCCTCCGCGTGAACATACATCCCGCTCCCGTCCGCCGTCGTTTCCAGCACCTGCTTCCCATCCGCATTCATCACTTCAAACGGCCGCCCAGGATCGAGATATCGATCCTCAGACGATCCCTCAAACAATTTCAGCGGAGACCCCGCACCATCCGGCGCAACCGCCAGCATGATCCGCCTGCGATCTTTCCATCTTTCCTCTTCCACCAGCGCCAACCGCGCCGTTCCCCAAGTCATGCTGCGAAAACGCAGCGGAAGCTCCGCCAGTTTTCGCGCCGTCCCCTCGAACGGCGCGTCCAGCAGAAAAAGATTGTCGCGAACCGCCGCCTCTTTCCGTGGATCGCCTCCGTCCCCCGCCTCCACCCAGAACACCGTTGCCGCCGCGTCGCTGCGCCAATCGAAATCCCGCGGTCCCGCTGCGACCGCATCATGAATGTTCGGGATCGTATCTTCCAGCGGCTTATCCACCAGTTGCTTGCTCCCCCCCCGTCGCCAGATTTACGACCTCCACCCGCTCCGGGAAAAAAGGGAAAGGCAGCAAATACGAATACGGATGATGCCGCTCATCGATCATCACGTAGCGCCCGTTCGGCGACGGCGATGCCCCCTCAATCACTCCCGGCTTACCCACCGCGCTGATCTTGCCTTCCAGTCTCACCACTTCGACCTGCGCCGTCGCGTAGTAATCAAAAATCCGTTCGTCCTCGGGGCTCTTCAGGAGGTCCTGATACGTCGGCCCCGGCGTCACTCGCCCCAGATTCTCCTGAATCACCGGACCGGTCGGCACTTCGCTGCGCTGCGGAGCCGCGCCCCTTGCCTTCACCACCGCCTTGCAAATCAGGCTTTGGCTGTCCCCGGTCCACTCGCACGGCGACCCGAAGATGCCATTCAACGCGATCCCCGCCACGGACCTCGCTTTCGCAGTGGCCACATCCACGATCCACAGACTGAGCCCCGCATCTGCCGCATTGTCGCTGACATTCACAACAGAAACATGCCGCGCATCCGGAGACCACGCAGCGAACCGCATCTTCGCGTTTGCCGGCAGTCCCGCCACTGCCTTCTCGGCGCCCTCAGGCAACGCCTTTACCCGCAACCCCGTCACATATCGTCCACGGCTCGGCCCATTCGTCTTCGGATTAAACCGCAGCCCCGCCATTCGCAACTCTGGCTGCGCCAGGTCCGCAATCGTAGGCAACCCCGAGATCT
>DATNKA010001040.1:0-4984 GCA_035603655.1 Candidatus Acidiferrales bacterium
CGAAACCGGAGGCGAGCACGCCCTGATCCAGCTTTCCGAAGATACCGGCGGCAAGTACTATTACGCGACCTCCATGTCGCAGCTCGACGACGCCTTTCGCCAGATCAGCGACGAACTGCGCACTCAGTATCTGCTTGCCTATTACCCCTCGCAGCGAGCCTCGAATTCCCAATTCCGCCGGATTCAGGTCAGCGTTTCGGCGCCCCCGGATTCCGTCACCTACCGGGTGCGCCATCGCGCCGGTTACTACACCACTATTTCCGATTTCTGATCAGACCCCTCGGGCCACAGCACATAACAGTGCGGACAGCTTTGTTAACCAACCAAATAACAACGGCAGATTTTCTTTTACAGATTGAATATACGGTTTTTGGGATTTTCGCCCTCCCAAATGTGAACGCTCAACCCAATCTCATCTTCGGAAGTGAGTTTAAGTTGATGATAAATAACGGGCTTGATGGATGTTCCCAAATCGACCCCTGGGCTGGCGGGAAAATTGCTTTACAAGGTCAAGAATCATCCTCAACGATTTACCAGGGCTGCGTCGAGTGCGTTTTAGCTTTTGCGGTGAGTCTTGTATCGAATCCCGCCGATCCCCTGATTGATTGAGGATTTCCAAAGTTTGTGACGAGGCTGGAAGAAATGACCCAGCAAAGCATTTACCAAAAAAAATTGATCAGAACGATTCCAAAAGGAAGGTCTACGATGTTGAAACTAAAATCCCCCCGCAGGCTTGCGAGCCAATTTTTTGTACTTATATCGTCTACTGTACTGATCTCGACGCTGGTCTTCGCGCAATCCACGGTCGGTACGGGCAGCATTCAGGGCACCATCACGGATCAGACCGGCGCGGTCGTCGGCGTAGCCAAAGTGACAATCACTAACAAAGCTACGGCGGCCGCTATTCATCTCAATGCTTCTTCTTCTGGATCTTACTCGACCGGACCAATTCAGCCCGCCGACTATGTGGTGCGGGTTGAGGCCAAGGGTTTCAAGACCACTGAAGTGCCGGTTACGGTACAGGTGGGTAACACGGCGACGGTCAGCCCCAAGTTGCAAATCGGGCAGGAGAGCCAGATTATTGAGGTTCAGGGGGCAGCGCTCGCCGTCAACACCGAACAGGCCACCGTGCAAGGCGTGCTCAACATCGACCAGATCGAGAACCTTCCAGTCAACGGACGCAACTTCCTTGACCTCGCCCAGCTTGAGCCAGGCGTTCAGATTCAAGAGGGCAGCACGTTCGACCCCACTAAGAACGGATTTTCATCGATCTCGTTCCAGGGCCGGTTCGGTCGTACGGCGCGAATTGAGGTCGACGGAGTCGATGTCAGCGACGAGACAGTAGGGACCACGACGCAAAACATTCCTTCAAGCGCCATTCAGGAATTCCAGCTTTCCCAGTCTTCGCTCGATCTCTCAACCGAGCTGACGTCCTCGGGTGCCGTGAACGTAACAACCCGTTCCGGCAGCAATGCCATACACGGGGAGGCATTTGGGTTCTTCCGCGGGAACCAAACCGCAGCGGCCCTGCCTGGCCCCACCACACCACCCTTCCAGCGTCAGCAGTGGGGCGGCAATTTGGGCGGGGCGATCATCAAGGACAAGCTTTTCTGGTTTATTGACGGCGAGCGTACCAAGCAAGATTTAGGGGCAGCCGAGCCCTTTAGTGCTCCGTTTGATACCCTGAACACCACCTTTGTTGAACCCTACCGCGAAGTAATGTTGGATGGGCGGATGGATTGGAACATCAAGGGCAACACGCGGGCATTCTATCGGTACAATTTCGACCAGAACCATGATAGCCGCCCGTTCGGTTCGGCTAGTTCTCTGCAGGGATTTCTCAACGCCGACCATACGGAGACCGACGTCGTCGGTCTTGATTTTAATACAGGGTCGTTCTCCCACAGTATCCGCTTTGAATACCTCAAATTCCGCAACGGGATTGGAGACGGCACTTCAGCCATAGCGGCTGGCCCCGATAACCCAATCCCCGGACTGGGCATCAACATCGGAGCCTCCATAGCGGGAAATTGCGTGCTTAGCGGGGGTGGTTCCTATTGCGGCGGACCGAACCTGCTCGCGCCCCAACAGACAATTCAGAGCGACCACCAAGTGAAGTACGACGGCAGCAAAGTTATTGGCAGCCACGTTCTTCGTTACGGGGGAGCATTTAATCATCTTCAGGGCGGAAGCTTGGCAGCCTTCTTTACATTCCCGCAAGTGGGCACCACCGTTCCGGGGGCCTCGTCCGATCCAACCTCCTACCCTGCGGACTTTGTGTTCCTGGGCAACGGCGTTGGTTTTTCGACAGCCAAGAGCGCCTTTAACTTTCCCGGCGGCGGCTTAGGACCAGACAACCGTTTCGAGATCTACGTAGGGGATGCATGGAAGATCAGACCAAGGTTTACACTGTCTGCGGGGCTGCATTATGTGCGCGACACCGGGCGAGTCGATAGTGACTTGGGCGCTTTGCCTGCGCTGAATGCGTGGGGTCCGGGGCTGGGCAACCAGGTGCGAACTCCTGGCGACAACTTCGGTCCTCAAGTGGGATTTGCTTGGGATGTGTCGGGCACCGGAAAGACGGTGATTCGCGGGGGTGGGGGCTTATTCTATGAAAATTCCATCTGGAATAACGTCCTGTTTGATAGCCCGGCGCGAATTCCTCAAGGCATCTTTGCTTATACGCCGCTGGTATGCGCCGGCGGTGGAGCTAACCCCTTCAATTGGCCCGGTGGTACTGCCGGTCTGGGCGGTTCAGTAGCTGGGGGCGCCGGGACCGTAACCAGTGCAACCACGGTCTCGCCCACCTTTTGCGGCGATACCATCTCGACCGTCGCCTCCCAAATTTTGGCACTCAGCAACGCCTTTAAGGCTGCCGCTGCCGCGCACGTCGGGCTGCAACCCAACGGAAACTTTGTGGGTACGGCTCTGAACGCCTCCAATGTCAACGGGTTTGACGTCTTTAACCCTAATTACCGAACCCCCCGCTCGTGGCAGATGAATCTCGGCTTTCAGCACGAATTCCGTCCGGGAACGGTGCTCAGTGCCGACTACATCCGCAACATTGGGGAGCATTACCTAATCGCCAGCGACCCAAATCACAGTGGCTCAGCGCGCTCGTTCAATCTTGCGAACGCTACAGCCGCCCGAGACGCGGCGCAGGTCGCCAACGGATGCCCTGCCGGTCTTAGCCAAGGTACCTGTATGATCAATGCTCTGGGCGTTTCCGGTGCCCAGGCAGCCTACTCCGGAGCAGGACTGGATTCGAACAACGCAGTTGCGGGCGGCGCTCCTTGCTCTTTCTGCGCGTTTCCCGGAACCGACGGCGCCAGCGGCGTCAACAACGGCGCCCTAGGCACGCTTGACTTGCTCAATCCAGTTGGTCGTTCCGTATACAGCGGGCTCCAGGTTAGCCTGAAACAGCAGATGAAGAACCCCATCCGCGGGGTAAAGAGTTCGAGCTTCCAGGTGTCCTATTCGCTTTCCAAGTTCACCAGCCAAGTACAGGATCAGGACTTCGTTAACGTGGCGGTGGACAACGACGACCCCCTCAGGTTCACCGGACCGAACGCTCTGGATCGGACCCATCAGCTCTCCTTCGGTGGAACCTTCGATCTGCCATGGTTCACTAGGTTCAGCATTATTGGACATTTCGATAGCCCGCTTCCGCAGAATCTCTCGCTACCCCAGTTGACCAGCGGGGGCGAGATTTTTGCTACCGACTGGCTGGGATCTGGAATCGGTTCTGGGCAGGGCGGCATGCCAGTCCCGGGAACCAATCTGGGCGACTTTCAGCGCAGCGTTAACATCGGCAATCTGCAGAACGTTATCAACAGTTACAACACGCACTTCGCGGGGTCGCTTACTCCAGCTGGTAACCAACTAGTAACGAATTCGGTTATGACTGGCGCCGACATGACGGCACTAGGCTGGGTCATGCCTTCGTTGAGCTCGGTAGCGCCGGGTGCGGTTGGCTTCCCTTGGCTTAAGTCGATCGACTTGAAGGCATCCTGGCCGATCAAGATTGGGGAGCGTTTCGTGATAGAGCCAAGCGCCGGCATATTCAACGTTTTCAACTTTGCTAATGAATTCCTGCCGGGCAACCTTCCAGGCGGACTCTTAGGTACGCTGGCACCCGGACAAAACGGGCTGCTGGCGCCAAACGTGATAGGCGGGGTAACGCAGGGATCAAGCCTGACGCCGTTCCGGGCGAGCTTCCAGTCAGGAACTTATGCTTTAGGGGCTCCGCGTCAGTTCGAATTTGGACTGCGCATCAGCTTCTAACGAAGTCGATTTGCACGATCATACCGTGGCGCTCCCGCGCCACGGTTTTTTTGCCTAGGGAAACTCCCCGCGCTCTTCGCCGGACTCATTGCGAGATCAGCGAGCGCAACTGCTTGGCCAATTTTTCAATCCGTTTGAGCTTGTCGTTCAAGTCCTTGGGCAGGATGCCTTTGGTGGTCTGATCGACTTCGGTTGGAACCGATTGCGCTAAGGTAGCGAGTTCATCGGCATCACGCCTGAGTTTGGCCGGGTCGATAGTAATTCGCGAATTCATCGCCGGAGGAATGTCTTTCTGACTTTGCGCCTTCGCTTGGTCGGCCTGGCGAATACCGGGCGCATTGGGCGCGTGTCGCTCGGCAACGAACATGGTTGGAGCCGCCTCCCGGGTTCGTTTGTGTACAATGCCAGCATGCCCCTCCGTGCGCAAGGAAGCCCGAATGCCGCCAAGCGTGGGCGGACGCCGCCTCCGGAAGAGACTTTCGAGGAGGCTAGCTTCCTCAAGGCTCTCGGAGAGAAGCAGAAGCAGGTGAGCGTCAAACTAATGGATGGGCAGACCGTCAGCGGGTGGATTGAATATTACGATAAGTACATGATACGGCTGACGCGTGAAGGCGTACCCAACCTGTTTATTTTCAAGCACGAGATTATGTACATAGCTGAAGACGGCCGCGCCAAGCGGTGAACGGGACTTCGGGCCGCG
>DATNKA010001041.1:0-8138 GCA_035603655.1 Candidatus Acidiferrales bacterium
GTAGAGCTCATCCCAGGCAAGAGGCTGTTCGATCATCAGCAGATCGCAGCTATCAAATTCCCTAAGTAACTCAGTATCTTGAAGAGCGTACGCGGAGTTCGCGTCCACCATTAATTTCACATTCGGAAGAATCTTCCTCACGCCCAGCAAGACCCAGAACTGGTCCGATACGGTTTCCTACACGGCTGGGAAACACTCGCTCGGTTTCGGCGGACAATTCATGTACGTAGATGTGGATTACTTTCGCGCCACCGAGGGCCGCGGACGAGTGGACTTCAGCGATCTCACGGACTTCGTCGCGGGAACGCCGCACCGATGGGAGCGCCTTTACGGCGACCCACAGCGCAATGTGAGCATGAAGTCATTTGGCCTGTTCGTTCAGGATGGCTACCGGGCGACGAAGCGCTTGACGCTAAATTTTGGCCTCCGCTATGGCGTGGTCCCTCCCATCAAAGACTCGCGGAACCTGTTGGCGAACTATGAGCCCACCTTATCCAATGGCCGGCCGGGAGGCGTCGTTCAGGTGGGCGACGGCATCAGCTCTCCCTATCCTACGCGGTACAACAACTTTTCTCCCCGCCTGGGCTTTGCCTACGATGTGTTCGGCGCCGGCAAAACTGTGGTGCGCGGTGGCGGCGGCATCATCTTTGTGCAGCCCTCCATTCGCACTTTCATGTTTAGCGGCGGAGGGCTGAACCTGAATCCCACCGCTGCGGGGCAGGGCGTTACTCCTGGGAATGGTTCGATCAATGCGTTTCTGGTCGACTCTACTGATGTAACCCAGATCAACTGGGGTGCGGGTCCTGGCCCGGTATTTCCTTCTTCTGCGACCGAGGGGTGCAGTATCGCAAGCCAGTGCAACGTCTTCGCCACCACCCAAAATCTCAAGACACCCTACGTGGAGAACTGGAACCTCAATATTCAGCAGGCGCTTTCGTCGACCGCGATGCTGCAGGTGGCGTATGTCGGAAATCATGGGGTCGACCTATACAGCGTTCGAGATATCAATCAGGTAAATCCGAATTCGCCACTGGAAAGTCCTGCCAATTGCGACCACTGTGAATCCGCCGGGCGGCCGCTTAATGCCAACTGTTCCGTGGCTAACGGTGGCTTAGGCTCAGGCGGACCGTGCTTTCCTTACATGGGTTTTCTCGATCAACTCGGCAATCTGGGCAACTCGATTTACCACTCTCTGCAAGTCACTTTCACCAAACGCTACGCGCATGGATTGTACTTTCTGGCGGGATACACCTATGCTCATGCCATCGATACCGCGACCAGTAACACTCCTTCGAATACTCCGCAAAACAGCCTGGACTATGCGGCCGAACGTGGCAATTCCGATTTCGACATCCGTCATCGTTTGACTCTTTCCCTTTCTTATGACTTACCCTCAAAAAAATCTCCGTTGCAGATGTTGCAAGGCTGGCAGGTAGCGAGCATTGTGACCCTCGAGGGGAGTGAGCCCTACTCGCTTTACGATTTCGGCGACGATGTCAGCCTCACAGGCGAATTCGAGGATCGATGGAACATCTCGGGACCGCCCGGCAACATTCACTGGTCGCCTACCACTCCCCTCAACTACCTCCCGCCCACGGTATTCAATACCGATGCCAACCAGAACGTGATCAGTGGAACCACGACTCAAGCGCAGCAATGCGTAACTGCAGCCCTGGCGGCGGGCGGGCAGGCCGCGGCTAATCAACTCAATGGAAATCCTAACTTCGCCAATCTCGCGGGTTTTCCCAGCACCTCCGGTGGATGCTACATTTCCGGCAACACTGAACTTACGGCTCCAGCGCCGGGAAATTTCGGCAATTCGGGACGCAACATTTTTCGCGGGCCCGGTTTCCGCGAATGGGATTTCTCGATCGCAAAGATCTGGAAATTCAACGAACGGGTCAAAATGCAACTTCGCGGCGAATTCTTCAATATCTTGAATCACCCCAATTTCGACGCGTTCTCGTTGAATAACGATCTTTCCGTGCCCAGCGCTGTGGGGACCGCGATCTTCACACCTGATCTGGGCGTAGCTTCGAACCCGGTCCTCGGGACCGGCGGCTCTCGTCATATTCAGCTGGGAGCGAAAGTGATCTGGTAAGAGAAAGAGTTCAGATTCATCGGAGTTTTAAATGAAACGCTTCCGCGTTCTCGTTTGCGTTGCGCCAATTGGGCTATTGATCCAGGCATGGCTATTGCTGTGCCCTGCCTTTGCAGACAGCCCGCGTTACAAATATTTTCGTTCCGGGAATTCCGCGGACGTACAAACGAAAACTCAAGGTGGCTTCGCCTTGATGGGTGGAGGAAAGGACCTCGATCGAGCTTTTAAGTGGATGTGCGAGCGTTCTGGCGGTGGCGATTTCCTTGTGCTTCGCGCGAGTGGCGACGACGCTTACAATTCCTATGTCCAAGGGTTGTGTCACGTCAACTCAGTATCAACCCTTGTGATTCCAGACCGCGCCGCTGCCTCCGATCCATTTGTGGCCGCGGCGATTCGCAAGGCCGGGGCTGTATTTATTGCCGGCGGCGACCAGGCGGACTACATCAACTTCTGGATGGGAACACTGGTGCAACAGGCCCTAAATGAAGCCATCGGCCGCAACATTCCGATCGGGGGAACGAGCGCGGGTTTAGCGGTTCAGGGCGAATTTGTGTACTCGGCGCAGGGCGATGTTCCGAATGGTCCTGATCTAAGTTCCCCGGAGGCGCTGTCCAATCCGCTCAGTGCACGTGTCACCATCGTGCATTCGCTTGTTGATAATGCGCTTTTGAAAGATGTGATTACCGACACGCATTTTTCAGCACGCGATCGAATGGGTCGAACGCTGGTGTTCATGGCTAGGATTCTGCACGATGGCAGGGCGCGTCGGGTCCGTGATATTGCCGTCGACCAGCGCACAGCGGTCCTTCTTGAACCAGACGGAATCGCGACGGTCGTCGGGGTGGGTTCAGCCTATTTCTTCGAAGCCACTCAGACTCCAGAAACGTGCAAAGCTAATACTCCTCTTACATTCCGGGGAGTGATGGTGCGAAGCTTACGCGCCGACGAGCAATTCAATGTGCTGCAATGGTCTAGCAGCGTTGGCGTTTCCTATACGCTGTCGGTGGAGTCTGGGACGATTCATTCAACTTTGCCCGGCGGAGCCGCGTACCCGAGCATCAGCCAGTAATATCCGCGTGACCTACGCGGCCGCAGTATCGCCGCGCCGCCTGCGATCAGCCAAATGGCGGCGATGTATGCGAAGATCATGACGCCGGGAATGTGTTCGCCCCAGGGCCTGAATGGGTCGGTGGGCGGGCTCAAACTCGCCCCAAACAAGGTTCATGTTGCCGGCAGCGACCGACGCTATGGTCAAGGGCGATGCGAATACCGCCGGTGTCTCTGACCTGAACACGTCGCTCACGAAAAGCGGCGATATCTAATTAAGAGTGCGCCGTGCAATTCAGTATCGATGATTCCGGAGTTTCGTAATCGCCTCATAGGCACGATCGAATGGAGGAAACGATTGCGTATAGTACTTTTGCTCACGAGTGTATGGATATGCGGTGCTGGGCCGCTTATGGCACAAGGACCGACAGCGGCGGATCAGGTCCGATGGAAAGCCGAAGCGGCCCGGGTGACAATTGTGCGCGACGACTGGGGCATTGCGCATGTGCGTGGACCGAGCGATGCGGATGCTGTGTTCGGGATGATCTTCGCGCAATGCGAAGATGACTTCAACCGGATTGAGATGAATTACCTGACCTCTGTTGGGCGGAGGGCGGAGGCGGAGGGCGAGGCTACCATCTGGCAGGATCTGCGGCAGCGGCTGTTTCTGGATCCCGAAGAGCTCAAACGCGACTATGCCTCCAGCCCGGAGTGGCTCAGACGGTTGATGGATGCGTGGGCAGATGGAATCAACTTCTATCTTGCGCAGCACCCGACGACTAAGCCGAAGGTACTGGCACAATTCGAGCCTTGGATGGCCCTTTCGTTTACCGAGGGGAGCATCGACGGGGATATCGAGCAAGTCGACTCGAAGCAGCTGCAAGCGCTCTATGACTCAGGCAGCATACCTGTAGTTGGTGGCAGTCGGATGAGCCAAGTCGAGCCGCCGAAGGGTGAGGCGGACTGCTGTGAACCGGAGCCGAGCGGGTCGAATGGGTTCGCGATTGCGCCCGGTAACACGATTGATCACCATGCCCTGTTACTGATCAATCCGCATACATCGTTTTTCTTTCGCAGCGAGTTGCAGATGACGAGCGATGAAGGGCTAGACGCTTATGGGGCAGTGACATGGGGACAGTTTTTCGTCTACCAAGGATTCAATGACCGCGTGGGATGGATGCATACGTCGAGCAACGCGGATGCGGTGGATGAGTATCTGGAGAAAGTGATCCGAGTTGGCGACAAGCTGAGCTATCTGTATGGTGGGGCGAGCCGGGCTTTCACCACGAAGCAGATCACCCTTAACTACAAAACACCGGAGGGCATTTCTTCACGGACTTTTACGGCAATGTACACCCTACATGGGCCTGTAATTCGTCGCGACGGCGATAACTTCATTACCATCCAGCTGATGAATATTCCTGTTGCGGCGCTCAAGCAAAGCTATCTGCGCACCAAGGCGCGGAACTACGCCGAATACAAGAAGACGATGGAACTGCACGCGAACTCCTCGAATAACACGATCTTTGTAGATGGCGATGGCGACATCGCGTACTGGCACGGGAACTTCATTCCTAATCGCGATACGCGCTTCGATTACACGAAACCCGTCGACGGCAGCAATCCCGCGACGAATTGGAAGGGACTGATGACCGTTGACCAGGTGCCGCACTTGCTGAATCCGAAAAGCGGATACCTGTTCAATGTGAACGATTCGCCCTGGAACGGTGCGGGTGCATATTCGCTACGAAAGGCGGACTACCCCGTCTATGTGGAGCAAGGAATCGAGACAGCCCGAGGGTTACATGCGATGAGTGTGCTGGCTCCGGGTGGGACGCCGCGTCGGGATTTCTCGCTCGATCGACTGATGGAGGCGGCATATGATTCGTACCTGCCGTGGTTTGCCAAGACGGTGCCGGTGCTGGTCGCCGCATACGACGCACTGCCGCCGGATGCGCCCCTAAAAACGCGTTTGAATGGCCAGATCTTGCTCTTGCGTGGATGGGACAATCGCTGGGGAACGGATTCAATTGCAACCTCGGTAGCGGTGTACTGGGGAACAGAATTGATGAAGAAAGTGGGCCGGCCAGCGCACGAAGCATTGGTGCCGAGCGAGGAATGGGTGGCAACCAGGTTGTCGGCGGACGCTCTGCTAACAGCGCTGGCGACAGCTTCGGACAAGCTGGCGGCGGATTTCGGCACATGGCGGACGCCTTGGGGGCAGATCAATCGGTTTCAGCGGCTCACGGGAGATATCGTGCAGCCCTTCAACGACGCCGGACCGAGCGTCCCAGTGCCTTTTACCTCATCTCTTTGGGGATCTTTGGCCTCCTTTGGGGCACGGCAGTATCCGGAGACAAAGAGATGGTATGGGACGGGCGGCAACAGCTTTGTTGCCGTCGTGGAATTCGGGGAGAAGGTCCGCGCGAGGGCCGTGACAGCCGGTGGCGAGAGCGGACATCCGGATTCGAAGCACTTCGATGACGAGGCGGGGCGATATACCGCGGGCAATCTGCGTGAGGTTTACTTCTATCCGGAGCAGCTAAACGGGCACACAGAGCGGATGTATCATCCGGGCGAGTAGATAGCGCCTCAAACACACTTTATCGAATAGGCCTTCGCCAAATTCATGGAGGCCGCAGTGAGTCGGAGAGAAACCTCCTTAGGCGCACCAGGAGTCCGACTTGTTCATGAGGCTCGCGTGTCCGGTCCAACCTGGCGATTCTCTCGGTCGTCGAGAGCTGGCGTCGGCTACAACTCCCAGTGCGCGATTACTTTTCCACAATTCTCCCTGAGCTCACCGGTCTCCCGATCCGATGCCTTCCAGATCTCACTTCCGCAGTGTGGGCTGGGCGGCATTCATGAACCCAAGCGACCAGGGCGTGGAGTGAAGGTGGTATTGCGACAACAATCGCATAGCTGCTGTTCGCCGACGACACCCGGAATCGACGTACCCAGCTAGCCTCGGCTTACGTGCGCGACTTGCACGGGATACTGCGTCAACCACTTGCATTCGGAGAATCGGATCAATGCTTGGGAAAGGGGCAAGCCTAGTCCGGTTTCCAGACTCGAAGAAAAGCGAATGGCGGGCGATGCTACGCTGAAAGAAACACGAAGGTGCGGCGTATTCCCCACTTTACGTGCGGTTACCCTAGACTGTGCGCCTGCCTGGCAGTCAGAAATCGAACCGTTCTCCGGGAATGCTTCGCCGGAAACGACGTTCTTTACTTATGTTTCTTATGCTTTTTTGCTCGCGACTACTAAATTTTCGTTGCTCGCGCGTAGAGCTATCGCTAGCGCGGCTCAGATGGCTCACTGGGCTCGCCATCTGCATTCCAGGCGGTGACTCGATATTGAGCCCCCAAGAAAATCGGGTGGGGATCGGGCCAGGGATCGTCTGCGTCGCCGGCGCAGTGATCGCAGAGGATTTTCCAATTGGCTGAACCTGCGTCTTTACGCTCGATCGAATAACGAACGGCGCCTGCAGAACCACGCCACGCGATGAGTCCGCCGATTACGATCGATGTGATCACCGGACGCGGCGGGATCATGTGATGGGGAACCGACACTCCCGCCATGGCGTACGCATGGGCGCGCAGTTGCTGCGAGCGTTGCGCCATATCTTGGGCGGTGTTTGCTAACGTCGTCACACCCGGATAGTAGAGCGCCCACCACTGGCCGCTCTCCCCAGTTTCCGCGTAAGCTACGTTCGAGACGTTCGCCGGGATAGGCTGGAATCCGAAATTGTCCAGGTGCGCCTGCAGGGCCCAGAAGTCGTCGCCCGAAACGTTCGGATCTTTCACCAGCGTATCCAGAACCTGCTGCAGGTCGGCCTGCGATTTCCAGTCGGTGCGATCCCAGCCGAATTCGTTGACGATGTAAACCTTGCCGTGCCCCGCGACGGTGGTGGCGTCCTCAGTGAAGGTCGCCGCGGTAGTGTGGAGGCTCGTGCCCAGGAGCGTATCCCAATGCGGGTAGTATTCGAAAGTCACGAGGTCGGGCGTTTTGTTGTCGAGCACGGCTGGATAGGAGCGAAATATGCCCGATGTGTCGAGATAGAGATGGCGCGGGTCGACGCTCTTGATATGGGTGCCGATGGTTTCGACCCAGTCGGAAACCTGCTTGAGGATCTCACGACGCCCTCCCATGAACAAGGTGATGAGGCCGCACATGTTGCAGTCTTCCCAGGCGAGAATCGTGGGATCGTCCTTATAAGGCACTCCCGTCAGGCTGTTCACGTGGTTCAGGACGGCGTCGATGTGATGCTCAAAGGCAGAGATCAGTCCTGGATCGGAGAAAAAATCCATGGGGTTCTGTTTCTTTTCCCATGCGAGAAATTGGCCTATGCCGCCGAGTGTGCAGGTTGCGCAATCGCCTAGCAGCGTGACGATAACCCTCATGTCGTGCTGGCGAGCGGCGAGCAACGCATAGTCCGTGGCTGCGAAAGCAGCATCGTTAAACTTACCTTCGGTGGGCTCGACGCAAAGCGGACATCCGACGGTGTCGCCCATGGTTTGAGATCGAACCACGCGCGCACCCATCTCGGCGGCAGTCGCGAAAGCGTCATCCACCTCGAAATGGCTGGGATAGTGCGGGCCTTGCGGGTCGTGCGGGCCGTAGCCTTCGAGGCCAAGCCACTCGATGTTCGGGCCGCTGTAGCGATAGGGGGCTCCGGCAAGAGTTAGCTTTGTCATGGAGCGCTGGACGAATTGCGCTGGATTTTGGGCCTGCAGGCAGCTGCAGATTGCAGCGAGGACGACGACGGCAAGAGTCTTCGAGGACTTCATCACGTGTTCTTCCTCATTTAATTTATACGAATCGCGGCGGGAATGAACTTCCTCTGCGTTCTCTGCGGTAAGGCTTTTCGGCTTGCCGCCGATTCCTTGCAGGGGCATTCGTAGCTAGCGATTGGTTGGCAATGCTCCGGTGTTAGGTTGCCACGGCCCACCTCGCCGTATTAGCGCGGGCAACTGGCGTACATCATAAGAGT
>DATNKA010001042.1:0-3804 GCA_035603655.1 Candidatus Acidiferrales bacterium
CTCCATCCCACGCTGAAATAACCGCCGGTCGTGCTGGCTTGGGTCACGATTTTGACCGACACAGTCGACCCCCGCTGTGTGAGTTGTATCGTTGCAGGCTTGTCCCGTTCCAGCAGTACCCGTCAATGTGCTTGCTGCGGATGCCGCAGCGGCCCCGCCGTACAGGGAGCTATTTATCCCCATATTGTTCGAACTCGCATAGAGTTTTTTTTGCAAGGTGCAAGTGCGGGTCACCGGAAGATAGGAAAGGGCGGACCACGCACGGGTACAGTGGCCACTACTCATCTGGAAGTGACTCGCGCCAATGCCTTGCAGTCGACGAAATTGCAGGGGCCGATGCCGACGCCGCGCGCCTCCGCGGCGTACAAAGATGTTCCTCGTCCTCTGGAAAGACGGCAATCCCGATACCCCATCCTGAAAAAAGCTAAACCCGAGTACGCGAAGCTGCAGTAGCCGATAGGCGGTCGCCGCCCGTAACTTCTGGACGGCGACCATTCGTGATTAATTTCAGTCGCCGATGGTCACTCCTCCGCAATCCACCTGCTCAGGAGTTTTTCTACTCCACCGTAAACTTCGCTGGACTGTCCGCCGTTCCTCCAGGAGTGGTGATCGAAATCACCACAGCACCGGCGGCCAATCCTGATGGCACATCCGCTGTTACCTCCACGTCCGAAACGACAGTGAACTTTGTCGCCTTCACGGTGCCGAACTTCACCGTGGTGGCCTGAATCAGACCGGTGCCATGGAGTGTCAGTAAGGTTGCCGGAGGGGCGGTGGATGGCGTAAAGCTCGTAATCTTCGGCTTCACCTTGTAGGTTTGCGGACTCGTCAGCGTAGTCGCGCCCGTGGTCACCGTAACTGTACCCGTGTGTGCTCCGGCAGGAACGACCGCGGTAAGATAGGTCGTGCCGGTCAGCGTCTTAGATTTAGCCGCCACGCCGCCAAACTTCACTACGGACGCGCTGCTGAATCCCTGGCCGAACATGCCCACACTCGCGCCCACGTTGCCGGTCTTCTCGGTCGGTTCCAGATTCACAAACGGTTCGTCACCGGTCGACACGCTGAAAAATGTGCCTTGGCATGTCTGGGGGCAGGTGGTGGAAGTACCCCCGCCACCGGGGGTTGTTCCATACACGAGTCCGTTCGTATGCTGAATCAGCGTGGAAGAGGGCAACTCCCCGTCAACGGGTGGGTTGGGCAACAGGAATGCTGAGAACACGTTTGCGGAAGTTAGCTTGTAGATGCTGCCCGACCCGGTAGGCCCGTAAGCCGGGTTCACCCCGTAGAAGGTTCCGTCGGCCACTTGCAGCATATTCACAGGAGGACCGGCATTGTTGACGCACGACGCATCGGTCGCATTGTTGAAATCGTGGATATCAGTCGAGACTCCGGCCGTGGTCATCTTGTAGATATTTCCAGAGCCATTCGCCGCTCCCTGTTGCGTGGCTCCATACAGCTTCCCATCCTTGCCCTGAATCAATCCGGTACATGGGACCTGCCCGGTTGTGAACACGAAGTCGTGAATTTCTTTGAAAGCACCCGCCGTGCTGATCCTGTACACGCATCCCGCGCCCTGAACCTGGGCGCAGTTCGCAAGCGTGCCATAGAGATTGCCATCGCTGGCCTGGAACAAATTGGAAGAGTGGCAGTCGCTGCCAGAAAAAGCATGCAGATTCGTGTACACGCCTGCTGGGGTCATCTTGTAAATGTTCCCGCAGATCTGAACTTCATTTCCAGTCACGCCATAGAAATTGCCATCGCTGGCCTGGATCGGCGGGTATACGGGTAGAGAGTCGCCGTTCGTACCAGTGAAGTCATGCAGATCGGTAAACACTCCGGCTGGCGTCAGCCGGAAAATGCTGCCTAGGCCGGTCGCTGGATTCCCAGTTTCGCATGTGCCGTAGAAGTTTCCATCGCTGCCCAGCGTCAGCCCAGCGTCACCACAAAACAACCATTGCTGCGGGAAGCTGAAAAACACGCTTTCCGCTCCAGCCGGAGATATCTTGTAGATCGCGCCGCTGCCGTTGCCTCCGCAGGACCCACCACCCCCGTACATATTGCCGTCGCGGCCTTGCACGATGTTGCCCCGGGGAACGCAGGCGTCGGTCGACGTCTGCATGAAGAGATGGAGCACGGTGGGAGTTTGCGCCTGTGCCGGAATCGCAGCCGCGACGAAGAGGAACAAGAGGGTGAGGAATGAAAGTGCGAGTGCTGCCACGGGCTTGGTCGTAACTGGGTGAGCTTGAACTGGCAGACGATTACGATTCATGGAAAGGCTTCTCCTGAGAGTCTGAAATTCGCTTGGGTTGGGGAGGAACCTGAGCCCGCGACATTACCCCGTCGGCATGGGCTTCGGTAACTTCGAGCACGCGGCCAATCTCGCAGCGGGATCATGCCTTGTCAATGCTCCAGCGGCTCACGCCTCGTTGTAACGTAGTTCACGCCATAAATCATTTATGAACCTATAGTTACAAACTATTCTCACGCGCTTTTTCGATGTAAGATGTGGCACAAGCGGGTCATGTTCGGCGGAATCTTCTCCGTGCTAGACTGAAATTCCTCCCTTGCCAAGGCCGAAGTATGCCCATGGATACGACTCCGTCTTCTCAATCCGTCATTTGCTTTGGCGTGTTTGACGCCGACGTGCGCACCGGGGAATTGCGCAAGGATGGCGTGAGGGTCAAAATCCAGGAGCTTCCCTTCCGCGCGCTGAAGCTCCTGCTGAGTCGCCCGAATCATGTGTTTACGCGGGAGGAGTTCCGGCAGGCGCTCTGGCCTGACGGTGTGTTTGTGGATTTCGACCACGGCATCAGCAGCGCCATCAATCGGCTACGCGACGCACTGGGAGACTCCGCCAGCAACCCCATCTTTATTGAAACCGTGGAGCGCCGAGGGTACCGCTGGATTGCGCCCGCCTACTATTCCGAACCACCGAGGCCAGAGCCGCCGAGCTTCGGAGTGGAGGCCTTACAGGATGCCGGGGCAGCCCCCTCCGGGAAATTGTTTCTCCGAGCGCGACCAAAATGGGTTTTCGCCCTTCCCGTGCTGGCATTGGTTTTCTTGCTGGGCATTTTTGTAAGTCGTCGTGCAGAAAACGCAAGAGCAGGAACGCATGCGGCTGCATCTAGGTTGAACCTGGACTCAGCTCGCCAACCCGCCAACCCCGAGGCCGAGGACTTTTACCTGAAGGGCCGCTTTTACTGGAATCAGCGCACCATAGACAGTTTGAACAAAGCGCTGGACTCGTTTACGCAGGCCATAGTTCACGATCCCAGCTACGCCCCGGCCTACGTTGGCCTGGCAGATTGCTATAACCTGCTCCGCGAATACTCAGTGATGCCAGCGAACGAGGCTTACCCGCGTGCATTAGCCGCCGCTAAGAAGGCACTGGAACTGGACGACCAGTCGTCGGAGGCGCATGCGTCCCTCGCGTTTGTCTCTTTCAACTGGATGTTGGACGCAGATACGGCCGACCGTGAATTCCGGCGGGCCATCGAGCTTGATCCGAAAAACAGCGTTGCCTATCACTGGTACGCCACGACTCTGGTCAACCTGGCTCGATACCCGGAAGCGATTGCAGAGATTGAGCACGCCCAGGCCCTCGACCCGGCCTCAAAATCCATTCTGGCGGACAAAGGCCGCATTCTATGGAGCGCTGGCCGCCGCGATGAAGCGCTCTCCCTTCTCAAGCAGATGGAGACAGCCGAACCAGCATTTATGTCGCCGCACCGCTATCTGAGAATGGCGTATCTGGACAGCGGCGACTATCCCGACTACCTGGCGGAAATGAAGCAAGAGGCTCTT
>DATNKA010001043.1:0-3816 GCA_035603655.1 Candidatus Acidiferrales bacterium
CTCCTTAGCCGAGGTGGCAAGAAAAAACCTCGGCAGCAGCGATACTGGCAGTCGAAAAAACATCCCGATCACAGAGTTTTTCAAAAGCCACAGGCGATTACACTCAGGATCCATTCAAAAACCGATAAAGTGATGATGCGATTTTTTCCCAACTACCGCGTAAATTCCGGAGTGCGAACCTGCCGCAGGACTTAAAATGGTTCCAGCATGTTTGCGCTGAGGACAATTTCCTGGCTCAGCCTGGCACTGTTTGAGGTGTTTGCGGTGGGGCTCGTGGCAGGTCAGACCACCACTCCTTCGACTCCGCCTCCGGCCCAGTCGGCACCCTCAGTTTCTACGCGCAAAGCCATTGCATTCGATGAGTTTGTCGATTCGGCGATCCGGCAGGAGCGCCGCATGACCGGCTTGTTGCGTAACTTCAAACCGATCATTGAGACCTATATCCAGAAGCAACAGCGTGACGCCGCCCTGGGGACGTCCCCGAAAGGCGACGATTATTTCTTAAGCCGTCTGGATCTGGCGGGCAATGCCGCCAGCACTTCAGCATTTGCAGGCGACGAGCCCTTGAAGCGGGGTTGGGAGAAGAAATTACCCAAGCCCATGAACGAGGATCCTTTCGCGGCGGCCGGCTTTGCGCAGGCATTGTTCCCGGACCTGGATCACTTTGATCGGCAGAACTACACCTTTGAATTTGTCCGCTGGGAGATTCTTGGCGAGGTGCGTTGCGCCGCCGTGGACGTGAGGCCTCGTGAGCATTCGGTGAATCGAGGCTTTGTAGGCCGGATCTGGGTGGAAGATCAGGACTTCAACATTGTGCGTTTCACCGGAACCTACGTCTCGAAGGAGGTCTCCAGGCGTGCGTTCCACTTCGACAGTTGGCGGCTGAACACTTTGAACATAATGTGGACGCCTGCCTACGTTTATACCGAGGAGTCTGATCCTCACGATCCCTCGAGCCACGGTTTGTGGTTCAAGGCGCAAACCCGGATCTGGGGTTACGACAATGCACACTTCGGGGATCACCGGGAGTATGCCAAACCTCTGACGGACACGCCAGTATGGGTCGATCCTAAGCGGCAGGAAACGTCGCAGGACTTGAGCCCGGCTAACACCCTGGGGCAGACAACCTACACGCCGGAAGACAATGTGGTGGAGCGGTTGCAAGTTGCCGGACTGATGGCTCCCGACGGCGAAGTTGACCGGATCTTGCAGCAAGTGGTCAACAATCTGATGGTAACCAATGATCTCGACCTGGCTGCGGTTCGTTGCCGCGTGCTGCTCACAACCCCTCTGGAGTCGTTCGTCGTCGGCCGAACCATCGTTGTGAGTCGCGGGCTTCTCGATGTGCTGCCCGATGAGGCGACCCTCGCCGCGGTGCTCGCTCACGAACTTGCCCACATCGTCCTGGGCCATTCCGTCGGTGCCGGATATTTATCGGGCGTGACGTTGCCGTTCTCGGATCTGGAGATCTTTGCCAACCTGAACTTTCATTTCGAACCTGCGCAGGAGGCCGATGCCGACAAGAAGGGCCTGGAGCTGTTTTCGAAGTCGCCGTATAAAGATCAGCTCTCGAATGCCGGACTCTTCCTGAAAGCTCTGGAAGCACGCTCTCCGCAATTGCCGAACCTGTTGCATGGGCGCTTCAGCAACGATTTCGGGAGCAGCCACCTGGTCGGGATGCAAGCACTGGCCAACACCGGCAAGCATCTGCAGATGGATCGGGTGGATCAGATTCCTGCCCTGCCCCTTGGCTCGCGAATAGTCGTGGATCCCTGGTCGGACCGGATTGAGATGCTCAAAAGCAAACCAGTTCGCCTGGAGTCGGCCTCAGAGAAGGCGCCGTTCGAAGTGACTCCGTTCTTTCCCCACCTGAAGCGACTGGATGGGGAAAAAGGTCAGCTGGGTACACAGATACGGCAGAGATCGTCGGACTAAGTGAGCCTTTGAATAGACGAGGTAACAACGTTTTTTGGTCCCGTTGCCAATCAGTGTTGACTAACCGCCGAAGTCCGGCGCCTTTCACGGCGCACTGTTTCGCCAACCATCGCGAAAGGGCACGAATCTTGGCCCAGAGAAACAACCTGCTAGTCCAGAGCAACAGTTGAGCTTAAGATAATGCACCATGCAACTCTGGTTTGCCCACGGAGGGAAGGTCAGCATCCGCGAACAGCTGGTAACGCAAGTCGTCCTGGGCATCCTGAGTGACGACTTCGTTTCAGGGCAGCGCCTACCGAGCACGCGAGAAATGGCGCGGCGGTTTCATCTCCATCCCAATACAGTAAGCGCGGGCTATCGGCAACTGGAGCGGGAACGTTGGGTTGAGTTCCGCCATGGAAGCGGAGTGTATGTGCGTGAAACCAAACCGGAGGTGGTGCCCTCGCCTGCGCTCGCACTCGATCAAATTGTTGCGAATCTCTTTCGTGCGGCGCGTGAATTGGGGGTTCCTTTGGCAGCCGTCCGCTCGCGTATCCGCCACTGGCTGGATTTGCAGCCGCCGGATCATTTCTTGCTAATCGAGCCGGATGAAGAGCTAAGAAAAATCGTGGCGGCGGAGATGCAACTAGCTGCAACTCTACCCATCAGAAGTTGCGATTACCTGAAGGACGATCTTAGAGAGGCAACCCAAGGCGCAATTGTAGTGGCGCTTCCCAGCAAGGCAACAGCTGTGCGGCAAGCTTTGCCATCGGGGGCCGAGTTGCTGACTCTGCAAGTGCGTTCCGTGCCCTCGACCCTGGCGGGTTGGTTGCCCGCCCCATCCGGAGCCCTCGTGGGGATAGCGTCCAGGTGGGACAAGTTCCTACAGATGGCTCGCACGTTCCTGATCGCAGCAGGTTTTGAATCCGACGCCCTGATCTTTCGAGACGCCAAGAGGCCAGGCTGGCAAAGAGGATTAGAGCAAGCAACGGCGGTGATCTGTGATTCCGTGACCGCAACCAATCTACGCAGGACTAAACGTGTCATCCCGTTCCCGTTGCTAGCAGAATCGTCACTGACGGAACTGCGCCGTTACGAACAGTTCATTCGCAGCCCGCTCGAATTGTGACACTCGCGAAAGTGCCACAAACGCGCAGACGCTTTTTCAATCTTGCCGCCAATCTGAGGCTAAACCGCGGAAATTTGGGATAGAAGATGCTTGAGTAATTGGAGAAAGTCGTTTATGGGGCATCCTGACGCGATTTCATTTTTGTGATGTTCACGGAAAGAAATTTTTCAACAGCCACGCCTCCTCGCCGGGGTCAATGAGCGCCGCAGCGATTTATCGACTGCGATCCACAAGGATAAGTAGTTCTGAGATGTCATACCATTTGAATATGGCAGCCGCTATTCGTGTCGCAAGGCTTCAATCGGATCCATTCGCGACGCCCGCAACGCCGGCACCATCCCGCTGATCAGTCCCACCGCGCCGAGAA
Organism: Candidatus Acidiferrales bacterium; assembly: GCA_035603655.1. GTDB lineage: Bacteria > Acidobacteriota > Terriglobia > Terriglobales > Acidobacteriaceae > Sulfotelmatobacter. The sequence goes on from DATNKA010001043.1 coordinate 3,411, forward strand.
TAAGAGTGGACGCGATCAGCGTTCCCGGGGCAATAATCAGCCGAATGTCGCCCGCTTCTCCGTTCTTCGCAAACGCGCTGTATAAAGTGAGCCTCCCCACCGAAAGCGCCACCACATACGCGAGGATCACGCCCAGCACACCGCCGATGAACGTAATGGTCAGCGCTTCGGCAAGGAACTGCATCAGAATGTACCAACGTTGCGCACCGAGCGCCTTCTGCACACCAATCTCACGGGTCCGCTGCGTAACCGAGACCAGCATTATATTCATCAGCCCGACACCGCCAATGCCGAGCGTGAGCGCGCCAATGAAACCCATCAGGATTTTCAACCCCAGCGAAATGATTTCGAACTGATGAAGCTGCATCATGAGGTTGAACACTCTCACGGCTTGACGGTCCGCCTG
>DATNKA010001044.1:0-3767 GCA_035603655.1 Candidatus Acidiferrales bacterium
TTCGGCGACCAGTTCTCGTCGGTAAGGTACTTATGGCAGGGATGGAAACCGGCCGACAGCATGTGGTTCTACACCACCACGCAGGGCTCGGACCTGCTGCCCTACGATTTCTTCATGGCTCTCGAAAAGCCAAATAGCTCCGAGCCTTTCCGCTCCAACGAGAACCTCAACAACTACCACTACCTGCCGCAAAAGGCCACGATAAGCAACCCGGATGCATTGCCAGTCGGTTTCGTGAAAGATACCTACAAGAGCCACGACTACCTCGGCTTTACCTGTGCCGCGTGCCACACCGGCCAAGTGAACTACCGGGGTATTGGCATGCGCATCGATGGCGGCCCTGCCGGCAGCGACATGGTTTCCTTCTTGCAGGATCTGGCCACGGCCGTATGGACGGTCCGAACCGACTCCGGCGGCACTCGCGCGCGCTTCGTCAAGAAGGTGATGGATCGCGGCCACTATGCTTCAGAAAAGGAAGTCGTCGACGACCTGCAGAAGTACGCCCAGCGCCTGTCAATGTACAACACAATCAACCATAGCGAGACGCCCTACGGATACGCGCGCCTAGACGCCTTCGGCCGCATTTACAACCGGGTGCTGGAACACATCGTTACCCAAAAGGAACTCAAGCAACAACTCGACCTGACCGTGGCGGATCTCGTGAAGGCAGGCACGCTGACCCAGGACGACGTGGATCGAATCCAGAAGGAGCAAAGTGGCGATGTCTTGAGCGACAATCAGCGCGACCACTTGGTCCTGCGACTCTCGCAGGCATTGCCTCTGAAAGCCCTATTAAAGATGAGCGAGAAGATTTTCAACCGGCCCGATGCGCCTGTCAGTTACCCTTTCCTGTGGGATATTCCTCAGCATGACTACGTGCAGTGGAACGGGATCGGTGCGAACGCGGGTCTGGGATCCATTGGCCGCAACACGGGAGAAGCGATCGGCGTTTTTGGCACCCTGGATTGGGCGGAAGAGCCTGGCACCTCGCTTTCCTCGTTCATCAGTGGTCAGGGCATTCACGCCACCCACATCAGCTTCAACTCTTCGATCAACGTGCACAACCTGCGTCTCATCGAAGATAGGCTGAACCTCCTCGAATCCCCGCAATGGCCCCAAGATATCCTGCCGCCCATCGACAAGGATCGCGAAGTGCGCGGAGAGCGTTTGTTTACAACTTACTGTGAAAGCTGTCATACGAGGGTCAAACGCGACGATCCCAAGCGCCGCATCGTCGCACATATGTCCAGGCTCAATGATGTTGGCACTGATAAAAAAATGGCCCAAAATGCGGCCACCTATACGGGCCTGAGCGGCATTCTTCGGAATCAATACGTAACCGCCGGCCCCGGTGACGTTCTGATAGACGAACGAGCGCCGGTCGCTGCGCTGTTGACTAAGGCCACCCTTAGCGTAGTTGCTACTCCGGAGAACAAGAATTTTGTGCGGCGCGTCTATCAGTGGGTCTATGACCTGGTGGCCGAGCAACTCACCAACAAAATCAAGCCCTCGCTTAAGCATGGAGATTACGACCCAGACACCATGGCCGATCCCTATGCATCCCTGCTTGCCTACAAGGGACGTTCCCTGAACGGCATCTGGGCGACCGCGCCCTATCTGCACAACGGCTCCGTGCCCACACTCTATGATCTGTTGCTGCCAAAAAAGACCGATGCCGACCCCCGGAACGGCGAATATCGTCCAGATGAATTCCACGTCGGCTCGCGCGAGTTCGACCCGGTGAAAGTAGGCCTGAAAAGTAGCGGCTATGAAGGATTCACCTTCGACACCAGACGTGCAGGCAACAGCAATGCCGGCCACGAATACGGTGCGAGAGACAGAAAGCTGCCAAACGGCGACACCGAGAAAGCGCTGACCAAAGACCAGCGCAACGATCTGTTGGAGTATCTGAAAAGTTTGTAGCGTTGGTTATTCTCGTCGTAAGAGCGTGGCCGTAAAACGGAGCAGTACCAGAAGGAGGACCACTATGAACGCACTAGCGACCCCAAAACCAACCTCATACCTGGATCAGTTCGACGCAGCCCAGGACGCCGACAAATTCCCCTTGGTTCGGCGCTGGATCGACACCGAGCCACTCCCGTTCTTCAAGGAGCTGCGCGAAAGACGCCCCATCCTTGTCACTCCCATCTGCACCTTGCTCACGCGCTTCGACGATGTCACCGAAGTGCTGAACATGCCCCTCATCTTTACCGTCGCGCTTTATTTGCCCAAGATGGGGAACGGCATCTATCTCATGGCGCACGACGACGACGCGCTGCACACCCGGGAAAAATCGCTCATGCAGGGCATGCTCAATCGCGACGATCTCCCCCAAGTCCGCACGATGGTTGCAACCATCGCCAAAAGCTTACTCGATTCGTCCAACGGTCACATGGAAGCCATTAACGGTTACTGCCGAATGGTTCCGGCCACGCTGGTCCAGGACTACTTCGGTCTCACCGGCATCGACAAGAAAGATCTGATCGAATGGTCCTACTGGAGCCAGAATGACACCTTCTACAACCAACCCTTCGACTTGCTGACGGACGAAAAACGCAAAGAGATTTCGGACCGTCATGACCAGACCGGCCAGCAACTCAGCAAGTACGTCGAGAAACTCGTCCTGGAATGCGTAGTAGCCGTGAAAGCGGAGCAGGGCGAACACCTATTGTTCGCACCCTGGTATCTACTGCGCATGCTGGGCCGCAAGCTGCTCGGCAAGAAGAGCGATAAGCTGAGCGACGACATCGTCACAAGAATGATTCGCACCGCATATCCAGGAGCGGTGGATTTCGATATCCAGCGCCTGGGAGTTAACGCAGGCGGCCTGTTGATTGGCGCCATTGAGACTACTTCTCAAGCCGTCGCGCAGGTGATCCAGTATCTGCTCGACGATTCCGAATGGCTGCCCAAGGCAAAAAGTGCCGCCCAGTCCGACAATCCCGCCGAATTCGACGGCATCGTCTGGGAGGCTCTACGATTTGTTCCCATTTCACCGTACCTGTTTCGCCAAACCGCCAGCGACTACACCGTGGCCAAGGGCACGGACCGTGCCACCACCATCCCAACCGGAACCTACGTTTTGTCCGTAACCCAATCCGCAATGTTCGATCCCAAGGCATTCGAAAAGCCGGACCAGTTCATACCCGGCCGCAACTGGTATCACCATTTTCACTTCGGCTTCGGCAGTCACGAATGTCTGGGCAAATACGTCGGCATGGTCATGATCCCGGAAATGGTGCGCCAGATCCTGCTCCGGCCCGGCATCAAAGCCGACGGCAGCATCGACTATCAAGGCGGCCACCTGCCGCAGCGCTACGACCTTTCCTGGCTTGCCCATACGGATGACTCGGAAGGTCTTTAACGGAGCCGTTCGAGCCCTCGGGGAACCAAGCCTGAGAAGTCAAGTGCCTGAACCGGATTATAGCGGTGCGATAGAACCGCGAGTCTGCGTCACGGGCCAGAAGTCAGCTTGGGGGAAGCCGGACATTTCCGGCCTTCGTCGTTGCTCCTAGTTCCTCGAAGCCCGTTCTGGAGCGCGTACCTTTCCACCTGTGTGTGAAACTTGGCATGGCGACTGTGTGGGACTTGGCATGGCGATGCCCTAGGAATCATTTCCTGTGTCCCGCCAAGAAGTAAGCACCGGGGAGGAAAGCTGCGAGGTTTCTAAACGTGTAATAGAAATTCTGGATTGTCAGGCAGTGTGCATTTAAACTTCATCGGCTTGAAGCTGGCATCGAACTTCAGAATAAAGTTTTCTGTGCGGC
>DATNKA010001045.1:0-19537 GCA_035603655.1 Candidatus Acidiferrales bacterium
TGAACTCATGCTCGGTATTCGTGACGGAGCGGTCGAGCACCTGTGTGACCGTCCGATGCTCATCTTTCTTCTTGGTATTCTGCTTGGCATTCTGAGCCGTACATACGCCCACGAACGCCATCACGCAAACTCCAAGATAACCAAGCTTACGGTTCGTCAGTGCCTTCCCCATTTTGATGTCCCCGCCTTCCTCTGTTTTCCTCTGTGTTGAAAACTATGAACTTCCTTCAGAACCCGCCGGCCCAAACGGCCACTGCGAGCCCCTCCAAGCGCGAATCATGTATATCAGGAGGCCAACCAACAATATAACCGCCGCATACCGTATTTCCTTCTGCCAGTTTTCGCGATTGAATAGAATAAAAACAAATCCCGCGATCGCCACCAACGCTGGCACCGGATACAGCCACATGCGAAATGGGCGCGCGATCTCCGGCCGCGTAATTCGGAAGACGATCAATCCAATCGCCTGCACCAGAAATTGCAGGATGATGCGAATGACGACCAGAGCCGCGATCGCATCCTTGAGTCGTAAAAAGCAGAACGCTGCCGCAACGACTCCCAGTGCCAGCAACGAAACATGCGGGAAGCGGTACACCGGATGCACTTTGGCAAATGCCCGGAAATAGTTCCCGTCCAGGGCGGCCGCATACGGCACCCGCGAATACCCCAACGTCAGGGAGAAGACTGACGCAAATGCGGTCACGATTACCATTCCGGTGACCAATCGCGCCGCCCACATGCCATAAATCCTCTGCATGAACAACGACACAACATACAGCCCGCTGTTAGTCTGGCCTGCCCGGAGCATCTCTCGCCAGGGAATCACGGCCAGGATACACAAGTTCATCATTAGATATAGACAGGCCACCAGCAGAATGGAAAGCAGCAGAGCCCGCGGAATATTCCGCGTCGGATCTTTTATTTCATCACCTAGGTAGCAAACATTGTAGTAACCCCAGTAATCATAAGTGGCTACCAGAAGGGCTCCGCCCAAGCCGGTGAAGAAACCGCGTGAGAGGGTGAACGCGCCGGGAGGAAAATCAAAGGCGCGAGCGGCGTTGAAGTGCGTCAATCCGGCGAAGATGACCCACCCAATCGTTGCCATCACGCCTAGCCACAGTATTTTCGAAAGGCGTCCGATCACTGTGATGCGCCGATACAGCAACAAGACGGTGAAAGAGCAGATGACGACGGCAAGTGCAGTGCCCGGAGTAACAACCCAACTCACCTGAAGTGGCCCTGCCCATGGGATGGGCAAAGCCGCAGTGTGGGCGGCGTAAACCGTCTCCAGGCTCGGCCAGTAATAGGCGGCGTAGCCTGCCAGTCCGATGCACCCGGTGGCAATCGAAAGCGGCGCGCTGAAGGAAAGTTGCCAGATGAACAGAAAGGAAATGAGCCGCCCCCATTTCCGCGGCCCATAAATCTCATTCAGGTAGCGGTAGGGTCCGCCCGACCCCGGTAGCGCCGCGCCCAATTCTGCAGAACCCAGACCGTCGCACACCGCTAACAGCGCGCCCGCAACCCATCCCAGCATGGCCTGCGGGCCGCCCATCGCTCCCAACACCAGCGGCATGGTGATGAACGGGCCCACGCCGATCATGTCGATCATGTTGAGCGCCGTCGCGCTCCCAAGGCCCATTCCACGGATCAGGCCAGGCGAACTCGAATTTAACTTTGCAGGAGAATCCATGCGTCGGTCGGATCACACACCAGCAAACGAAGCGCCGATCACTACTTGCCATGCCCCGCGCTCAACAAATTCACGTAAAGCCGCACCGCTCCCGGCACTCCTGCCGGCAACTGGCGAAAGAACGCGTATCCCGCGTAGATATAAGTTCCCTTGCCGTACTGAGCCCGCAGCAATCCTCCCTTTTGGGACTGCTCGCCCGGATCATGACAGGCTAGCAGCGCCTTGAAATGCTCGTCCCATTTGTCCATGAAGTAAAGCCCGCGCTCCTGTACCCAACCGTCAAAATCGCGGGCCGTAACCGTGTTCGGATAATGAAATACTTCATCGTCGGGAGCTAGGATATCGACCGGCGCTTCCTCCACCGAAACCCGCGCGCGACTCAGTTGCGCGGAATACGGCGTGAAATGTCCACTGTTAAAATCCGCCACCCCGCTGTTGTACTGCACGACCAGTGTTCCGCCTGCGGCAACAAAATCGAGAAGCTTCTTATTGTTTGCGGCCACATCTTTTTGCGTGTCGTAGGCGCGAATTCCCAATACGATCGTGCCGTAGCGCTGCAACTCTTCGCTCGCGAGCTTCTCCGGAGAAAGCAGAGTCACATCCATTCCTACCTGCGCCAACACAGTGGGAATGTCGTCGCCCGCGCCCATGATGTAGCCAATCTTCAAATCATGCGGCACCTGTACGTCCACAATACTTACGCGCTGTAAAGCCGGTTGATAGTAGTAAAAGCTGCCCAGATCCTCGCGAGTCACCAGAGTATAGCCTTCGCTGAACTTCTTGCCGTCCGCCTCCAGCAGGGCCCGAACCTTCGCACGCCCCTCCTGCAAGCCGGCAGGGAAGACCTTGAATTGAAAATCCTGCTTCTCCCCACGCCGCGTAAACTTCACATCCAATTGCGCTGGCTCCGACCGCCAACCTTGTGGCAACTCCAGTCGCAGTACTCCCGCCATGTCACGAGCAAGATTACTGGTCACGCCCACGGTTACGGTGGAACTCGCGCCGTTGTGAGTTGAGATGACATGCGTTCCAGGTTCCAGCGCGACTGAAAACGCCGGGACGACAGCCAGCGGACGGGCTCGTTCCTGTCCGGCGTCGTCCACAAACCGGGTAACCACGGTTGTGGTTATATCGTTCTCCACCGTCTTCCCCCCATCGTTAACCACATACTGCGCCCGGGCTCGCAATACGGGAGGCGGAAACGGCAAAGTCGCATATTTCTCGTCGTCGACGTGATTCACGCTTTCCGTCTCCGGATCATCGCGATGCCAATAGGGCCGAGTGTACTGGGCGTCGTTGGGCACCCGCAGGCGAAAAACCACTCGCGCGTTTTGCTCAGGCTCGACGGAAAACCGTTTCGTTTTGCTGGAAGTCGTCGCCCATCCCTCTGGCACTTCCAGCTTCAGTCCATCGATAACCAGTGGCTGTTTCGAGCCATTGTGGAAATCCGCAGCCACCAGAAACTCCTGCCCAGGCGAAACAGTGGTAATCGCGTCCGCCTCTTTTCTCACGACTTCCTTTACCGGCGCACCATTCACATCAACGCGCGAAACTGTCGTGGCCTCGAACGTTGTATGCAGAGCTTCGTTAAGCGCGCTTTGCGCCTGCTCGCTTTTTTCCTCCAGGCGAGAAACCATGTCAGACTTTGCAGCCGCACTGAGGCCGGATTTGCTGACCTCGGCGTTAAGCCGCTTGAACTCAGCAACCACTCCGATGAGAGGCGCTGCCGCGGCCGCCCCGTCGTCTTTCTTCGCATAGGTGCTGGCTTGGGCAACCTGGTTTGCAATCTCCGTCAAATCGTGCCGCAGCTGCGGAACCTTCGATTCTTCGGTCCCCAATCGCGCCGCCAGTCCCGGCAAGGAAGTGTCGATTCCATCGAAAAAATCTTTTTCATGCCCATCTTTGTCCAGCTTCGCGGGCTCTACCGAGTCCACCAGCTTGTAGAACGTGAACCTGTCTCCTGGATCGACAGTCCAATTCGCGGATCCTTGCGAAAGCTGATGCCGCAGTCCTTGCATTGCAAATTGCACATACGAGCCGCCCAGATCCGCGCTGGGCTCACCGGTATTCAGCTTCAGCGTCCAGTTCGCGTCGGGGCAGGTCGTCGCCCCAAACCCGCACACATTGCCGATGTAGAGCTTCTTCGCCTGCCACGGCAGCAGTCCCTGTGCGATCTGCTCGGGAAAGCGCTTCGGGTCAGCAGCGGCGCGGAACGCCTCCTGGGTCAGGATGCTCGAAGCCTGGTGATGTCCATGTCCATCGCGATCTGTTCCGGAAAATCGGGCTACCAGCACATCCGGACGAAATGTCCGAATCACTCGCACCATGTCCCCCAGCGCGACATCGTGTCCACCCCACTTGGCGAACGTTTCCTCCGCACTTTTCGAGAATCCGAAATCGGCTACGCGCGAAAACCGCTCCTGCACTCCGTAATACTCGTCCGCCGCCAGCAATTCCAGAGTCCTAAGAACGCCCAGCACGTCCGACAAATTACTGCCGACTTTATTCTGCCCCCCCTCGCCGCGATTCAGCGTCATCAGGAGCACACTGGCACCACGGCCACGCGATTCGAGCGTCAGCATTCCGCCATCTTCATCATCGGGATGCGCCACCGTCTGCATCAGACGCGCGGTTGTGCTCAGCCGACGCAGCATCAGTCGCAAGCCGAGATCGCCTTCATCCTGTGGAATCTCAGGAGGAGTTCCCTGATACGGCAGCTGAGGAAAGTCCGTTACTGAGGTTCGAGGATTTTCAGCAGCTGAGACAGCCGTCACCGCAGGCCGCTGGCCTTCTCCACTCCGCTGTGGAGCGGCGCGGAGCAGGGCGGGAAACGCCACAAGAATCAATAAGAATGAAGGAGGGACGGATGCAGCTTTTACAACATGCAAGAAGGGCCGCTCCTGGCGGCTCGCGAGGTGGCTAGGTTGCAAATATTTCACCCTACAAGGATGGGGCCTACCCCCGCTCGGACGCAAATTCTTTCCCCATATGTACCCTGAACATTAGACGCAGGCCGCGAGCAAAAGGGGGCAGCGGAAACTGAGATCTTAGAACTACCCTACTGCCCTCGCCCTTCTTTCAGCGTCTCCTGGCAAGTGCTGGCCGCCGTCAGCACCTCATTGAAGGACGATTCCTTCCTCAAGTCTTTCAATAGCGGATCTCCCAGCAGGGCCGAATACCCGCAATAGTTCTGCTGCACCGCCGCTTTCAGCAAGCGCAGTGCTGCATCTTTCTGGCCGCAATATGCCATTAGAGCTCCCACGTGATACCAAGCCTCGGGATCGGGTTCTGTCATCACCGACGATTCCGACTCCCGCACGATCCTATCCATGTCGGCCGGGCGCTGCGCTTGCGTGCATGCGACCAGCAAATCCCGGTGATAGAAGGGAGCCTTCGCCACACTCTTAACCGCCTCCCGCGCCTGCGTCACATTCCCCGCGGTCAGATAAACATACGGCGTTGCCCAGGCGGCCCATTCAGAGCCGGCGTCAAGATGTACGAAATCCATAGCGCGATCAGTCTGGCCGAGTTCCATAAACGCCCAAGCGCATGATCGGAAACTGAAGTTCCCGGGATCGAGTGACCGTGCCGCGTTGCATTCCTGTACCGCCTTTTCCTGCATCCCCGCATAGCGCAGTACATAGCTCAATGCGAAGTGTGCGTCGGCGCTCTGTGCCCTTCGCCGCACCAGATCGGTGGCTGCGTCATAGGCGCGGCCAAGCTCGCCGCGTTCCACCCGATTAACGATCAAATTGCTGGCGGCTTGGACGCGATTTGGATCCAGAGAGAGCGCCCGTTCATACGCTGCATTCGAGCGCTGGAACATTGCCTCCCCGCCTCCGCCGTAAGTTGAATCAAAGTAATACCGCTGACCCAGAGCCTCCCATGCCGGCGCATAGTTTCGGTCTTCTCCCACCACGTGCTCCAGCACCGCGATTGCATCTTTGTTTGGACCGGGATCGTGAGGCAGCGCGAGGCTGTGGAGATAGAGGTCGTACGCTTCCTGACTCTCGGGACGCGACGCCGTGTTCAGAGCTCCCCCCGCCACACCCAGCGCAGGCAGTAAGCCCTGCTGGACTTGCGTGCTCAATTGCGATTGCAGAGAAATCAGATCGTTCACCGATGCCGATGCGCTCCCTTGCCACAGCAGCCGGTCAGTGGACACATCAATTGCCTCCAGGGTCACGGTCAATCGCTCACCCTGCCGCATAAAGTGCCCCGTCAGCAGCCTGCCCACGTGCAGTTGCAGCCCCACTTTGTGGGGATCCAGATCGAACTCCACATATCTTCGGGTTACTGACGAAGGCCGCACTTCCAGCGATCGCGAGTAACTCAACACGCTGGTTAATTCGTCCGCCAGGGCGAAGCGCAGGTAATCGACGCTGACGTCGCCGTTCATATTTTGCAGGGGTAGTACGGCGATGGCATTGCGCTGCTGCGCACTTGATACTTCGCGGTGCTTTAACCAGTACGCCCCAACTGCCGCCAATACCGTCGCCAGCATAGCCAGACTTCCCACCAGCAACCAGAACTGCCATCGGCTGCCGGGTCGGCCGAACGTCTTGCTCGCCACCCTGAGCCGAGCGGTGTGCAGCCCGCTCCGCACCTGTCCCGATTCGCTCTCCCGCTTCAGTTGCTGCAGATCCGCCTTCATCTGCGTCGCGCTCTGGTAGCGGTCCTTCCGGTCCTTCTCCATCGCCTTGCCGATGATGCCTTCCAGTTCCACCGGCACTTTGGGATTCAATTCTCCAGGCGGAACCGGCTTCTCGTGCAAGACTGCATCCAGCGTCATCAGTGAGTTTTTGCCGGTGAAAGGCTTCTTTCCCGTTGACATCTCATACATCACCACGCCGAACGAAAACAGGTCGCTGCGGAAATCGATTTCCTCGCTCCGCGCCTGCTCCGGCGACATATAAACTGCCGTCCCCGGAATCACTCCCATCGCCGTCAACGAGTTCTCCGCCGCTTCGTCGCTGTCGGTCCCCACGGTGTGCACCAGCTTGGCCAGCCCAAAATCCAATACCTTTACCTGGCCGCCGGGAGTCAAAAAAATATTCGCCGGTTTTATATCCCGATGCACGATTCCCTTGGCATGCGACGCCGCCAGGGCGTCCGCCACCTGGATACTGATATCCAGCAGCTTCTCCGTTTCCATCGGGTGTCCGGAAATGCACTGCTTGAGGCTCTCGCCCTCCAGTTTCTCCATCACGATGAAGGGATGCCCGTTGCTGTCTTCGATACCGTGGATAGTGCAGATGTTGGGATGGTTCAAAAGCGACGCTGCTCTTGCTTCCCGTTCGAATCGCTCGAGCGATTTGGGGTCGCCAGTAAGATTTTCTGGAATGAACTTCAGCGCAACGTGCCGCCCCAGCTTCAGGTCTTCAGCCTCGTATACCACACCCATGCCACCGCCCCCAAGCTTTCCCAGGATGCGGTAGTGGGATACGGTCTGGCCAATCATGAAAAGACGACACTCCCGACGGCGGTAATGTTAGGCCTCGCCGGTGACCCCGGTCAACTGAAGCCTTTCTCTACAGTTAGATGCAGCAAAAATGGAATTCCTGCACGGATCCCCCCGCTGCTTTCATTTCCCAAAGTGACAACCACTGCGGCCTTTTGTACGCCGGCTTCGTGCGTACCTGTGTCGATGGCGAGTATTATGAGTCCAGCGAGCACAATCAAGGTGAGCAGTTCTTATGGCGCAAGAATCCAAAAATCCTTCTTTTGAGCTGCAGAATGCCATCCGAAACCGCGCCAAGGAGCTGTACTGGCAAGGCGGCGCCCGGGAAGGGCAAGACGTCGAAAACTGGCAAAAGGCCGAAGCTGAAATTTTGCGTGAAACCCCTCCTCACCTCCCTCGCCCTGCGGTTGTGATTAATCTGGAAGGCGTGGTCTACACCGGGGAATATAACCTCGCTGCCGCCGACGGTTACACCCCCGGCGAATGGAAAGCGGGAGATCGCGTCCCAATTCGACTCGAAGGCGACAGACTTTTCCTTCGCCGCACCAACGGCCGGGAACTGGAGACCAACGTCGTCAAGAGAATTGGCTAAAAAACCCCACGCTGTCATCCTGAGCGCGCTTGCTGCGCGAAGACCTATGCAACTGGCCGCCGCGTAGGTGCCATAGGCCACCAAACGTTCTATCACCACCTCGTCTACTCGCTTAAATATAACCCCGCCGACGCTCCCACCCACTCCATATTCCGGTTGTGGTCGACCCCCATCATGAGGCCGCGCCCCATCCGGATGATTGTTAGCACCGCCCGTAACTCTCCCAGCCATACATACATCACCCGCACCTCCGCTTTCGTTGCGCCAAACGGAGTTTCAATTATGGGTTCAAAGTGCAGCCTCTCCTGCAGAATATATTCCGCCCGCTTCTCCGCCGGAATGGCTTCGATATCTTCTTTCTTCGGCGCGATCACCACGCCCAGCCCGGCGAAAGAATAGAGAGGCTTCAAAGCATAGTTCTGCAAGTCGTCGGGAACCCGATCCAACTGATCAAGGAACCAAGTCTTCGGCACCGACTCATGCCGTAGATAGGGAATCGAAAACTTGCTGATGCGGAAATACCAGTTCGGATGACCCGCCCACTCGACATCAAGATCGTCTCTCCAGTCGAAGCCCAGGCTCACGTTCTTGCGCTGCAATTCGTCCACAATCGCGCGGTTATAAATTCGCCGGATCGGAACCCGTCCCCCGTTCCGCTCGTAGTAAAGCTGCGACCCTTGCTTCTTGATCGCCTCGATGTCGACGGTCCTGACTCCAAGCATCTTCTCCGTCAGCAGAAAATCCGGCAACGTTTTCTGCGTTTGTGGATGAACCTCCATCAGGATCACGTTCTCGGGATCATGATTGCCGACAATCGCTGACCGCAAAAGTTCGCGATAAGATTTTTCGTCAAGCCCACTCAAGAAATATTTCAACTCGGAACCCGAATCTCGCTGGTTCAGTCCGTAGACGTCGATACCGCTTTGCGCGAGCGTAACCTGATACGCATAGAGGGAGGGGAAGGCCTGCAACTCCACCAGCTTCGGCCGCAGCTCTCCGCCGGCATCGCGCACCAATCCAAAATCCACTTGCACGAACATTGGATGCGCCGGTTCGTTCGGAACCCTAAACTCCTCCGGAATCGATCGATTGGACCTCGCCAGATAATCCGGACTCTCCACCAGCTGGCGAATCAGAACCTTCCCGGCCTCGACCATCCGCTGCAACAGCGTCTCGGGGAAAAAGCAGGGCGTCTCCGACAGCCGGAATTGCACATGCGTCCCGCAAGTATCATCAATCCGCCGCAAGAATGTCTGATATTTTTCGGGAGTGAAACTGGCGTTGAATTGTTGTCGAAGGGTGGGAATCATGGCTGGAAGCGACTGGGCGCAGGTGTTTACTCACGGATCTCCATGCTGCGAATGAGCCCTCCCTCGATCACATATACGTGCTCCACCGTCCGATCCAGCAATGTTTTCCCCGAGCGATCAAGGACTATTTGGTGTACCTCTACAACCACCCTACCCGCTGCATCACAGTGGAATTTCACGGGCTCAACGCGCGGATCGAGCATGCCCCACTGCCGCGTCCAATATTCGCGGACACCAACGCGGCCATGAACCGTGCCGCCTTCCATTCCATTCGGCCACAGGACGTCGGGCTGCATCGTGGCTAAAGCAGCATCGATATCACGGGCGTTAAACGCTTGGTACGCCCTTTTGAGCAACCTCACTTCGGATTCTTCAACCATCACTTTTCGTCGTGCGCCGCCTAGGCTTCCAGCAAAAACTTGCCATTCTGCATGATCTGCTCGTCGTCCACCCAGATATTGAATTTCCGCCCTACCACGTCAATATGTGTCGACGAATCCCACTCTGCTCCGGTATGCGCTCCGTAGGGATTTCCAAAGGCAATGTGCACGCCGGGATACTTTTCGTCCTGCAAAATTTGCCCAATCACATCTTTCAGATCAATGTTCGTGCCAATGGCAAACTCCCCCACACGATCGCTGTTCTCATCGGTGTGAGTATATTTCCAGAAATCGTCTTCCAGCTCGCGATTCTCTGAGTGCGCCTCGGTGAGCCGGTTTCCCTTGATCTGAATGGTTAGCGGGGTGGCTTGCAGGTTGCCGAATTTCGTGCACAGATAGTCTCCAACCACACCGTCAATCACGAAGGTCCCATTCACCTCGCCGGGAGTCGTAAAGATTTCTCCCCCTGGCAGATTTCCCCATTTTTCTGGAGAAATAATCCCGCTCGTCTTAAGCCAGTGGTAGTTGGGATTCAGATCCGCGGTAAGGTTCGTCCCCGCTGCAGTTGTGGCCCGCACCCGCCTCGCCTTGCGCACCATTGCCACCACTTTTGCGCTCAACCGGTCCACCTTGTGAAAATCCGCCCGCATCCCTTCGAGCATGATCTGCCGGTTGATATTCACCATGTGGGCGTGCCGGATTTTCTTCCGATTCACCACGTCAGTCATCTGCATACGTGAGCGCAGTTCGTCCCGCTGAGCCCACACGGCAAAAATTGAAACCTGGCTGGTCTCCAGATCCTCGATAATCTCTGGCGGCAAATCCTTCAAGGGTCGCTCCGCTAGATCTTCCAGAACCCACACCCGATGCGGCGAACCGAGCGCCTCCAATTCAGCTACGAGGGCCGCCGCTATCTCCAACGTGACCTCGTCGGTGATCAGGCAAACCTTTTCCTCCGGCTGTACGCGCAGGCAAACCCTCACCGCATTGCGCGCCCCCACGGCGTATTCAGGGTCCCAGACCATGGGATCTTGAGAGCGCTTGCCCCATCCAAGTCGCGTTTGTGGCGACTGAGTTGGACTTTTAAGTTGATCGATGGGAAGAGTCATTACCCTACTTTTCTCGCGGACGCCGGCTCAGTGTCGGTTAAACCGAGCTCCGTCTCTTCAATAATGTAATCGACAACTTTTTTCAAATCTCCAGTTTCCCGGTACACGCGCAGCTGCCGGTCCGCTCCGCTGCCTTCGTCCAGCATGGTGTGGATGTAGTTCAGTTCCTCGCGCGAATCCAGTTCATCGACGACATCATCAACAAATTCCAGATACTCGCGAATCAATTCCCGGGCCGGAACTTCTATCTGCTTGCCGAAATCGATGAGCTTTCCGTCCATGCCGTAGCGCGACGCCCGCCACTTGTTCTCCATGATCAGCGCCCGCCGATAGAGGCGAAATCCCTGATTCGCGGTGTGCAGCTTATACAGTTTGGCTACCGTAGCCTGAATCAGCGCCGCCAGCGCGATGGTCTCATCGGCGCGCATCGGAATATCGCACACCCGGAATTCAATGGTGTTAAAGAACGGATGCGGACGAATGTCCCACCAGATTTTCTTGGCATTATCGATGCAATTGGTCTTGATCAACAGCTTGATAAAGTTTTCGTACTCGCCCCAGCTCGGAAAATAATCCGGAATATTGGTCCGAGGGAACTTGTCAAAAACCTTGCACCGGTAGGATTTCAATCCTGTATTCATCCCCAGCCAGAACGGCGAATTGGTCGACAGCGCGAGCAGGTGGGGCAGGAAATACCGGGAGTGATTCATCATGTGGATCGCCGTCTCCCGATCCTCAATTCCGATGTGAACATGCAAACCGAAAATCAGATTCGCCCGCGCCACCAACTGCATGTCTTCGACAATATTTTTGTAGCGATCGTCGGGATTGATCTCCTGGGTCCGCCAGTCTGAAAACGGATGCGTCGCGACCGATGCCAGCCGCAAACCGTTCTCTTTGGCCAGCCGGACAATATCGCGCCGCAGCATCTTGACTTCCGCCTTGGCTTCCTTAATGTTCTTACAAACCCCGGTGCCAACCTCCACCACCGACTGATGCATCTCCGCCTTTACGCGTTCCTGCAGGATGAGCTGGCCCTTCTCCAGGATTTCGGCATGGATGTGCGACCGCAGATCCCGTGTCTCCGGATCAATCGTCTGATATTCCTCTTCAATCCCGATGGTGAAAGTAGGTTTCATGGGTGTAAATGGTTCGCGCGTCATTCCAAGCCAAGCGAGGAATCTTGCTTTCCCCGGAAGCCACGAGAACCCTATCAGTATAGCAATGCCCCAGAATGATTCTGCCCGATCAGCCCAGTCCCATTCTTTGTTTTCCACGATGCGCACTGCCGAGCAAATCACGCTGCGAATGTGCTTCAATGTGCCCTGAGCCGGATCCGGAATGCCCGCGAGGTACTGGTCTACAGTCTTCGGAGCAACGCGTCTCTCACCGCAGAAGCATCCTGTCTGGAGGCCTTCTTCTTCATATTGGGATTCACGCGGGGAGAGTCTTTGGCACTCATGTGGGGACAGTGGCCCTTGGCTGCAGTTACTTCGCCACCTTCCCCCGCTTCCGCTCCGCCACCCACGCCGGTTCGCCCTTGCGCGCAGGTTTCTCCGCCGGAGGCTTTCCCGCCAAAAATGACGCCCAACGCAACTCGCGAGCCGGATCTTCCCCAGTCACCGCCATTCTCACTGCCATCTCCGCTACTGCATTGACAATCCAATCGAAATTCTCCTGCCCGACCGATGTAATTTCCGCATCGGGCGCCGGATTCAGAAAATCAATCGCATATGGCACCCCACCCTCGACCGCAAATTCCACCGTGTTCAAGTCGTATCCCAGCACGCGGCACAAGGTAAGCGCATCTTTCTCAATGCGTTCTTTCAGCGCCGCCGAGGACGGTGGCGGATTCCCCTTCACATACCGCTCATGATGCGGCAGCCTCGGATCGTATTTCATGATGTGTACTTTGTCCTGCCCCACCACATAGCATCGGTAATACTCCTCAAACACCACGCCATGCTGCAGAGTCATGCATAAATCGCCGGTATTGTTGTAGTGCTGGAAGAACTCTTCCGGAGAATGCACGTGATAGACATGCTTCCATCCGCCCCCGGAATAAGGCTTCAGAAAAGCAGGGAAGCCGACGTAGTCGAACAACTCCTGCCAGTTCAGAGGAAAAATCAGGTTCCGCATTGACCGGTCCGTCGTTCCTTCCGGATGCTTGTTGTGCGGCAGAATAACCGTAGGCGGAATGGCCACGCCCAGTTTGTGCGCGAGTGCGTAGTTGAAAAATTTATCGTCCGCCGTCCACCAAAACGGATTGTTGACCACGATGGTCCCATGCAGCGCTGCGTTCTTCAAGTAAGCGCGATAGAACGGAATGTCCTGCGAGATCCGGTCGATAATCACCGCATACTTCATAGGCTCATCCATCCGAACCCCGCCCACCTGCACAAACTCCGCCGTAACATCATCCACCTTCATCGCGTTGACTTTCTCCACCAACGCCGGCGGAAACGTATTTTCCATCCCAAATAAGATGCCAACCTTCTTCACGTGTTTCTCCATTCCTGAATTGTGATGGTTACTCGCTCAGCCCGACCACTGCGAATTTTCTCGTTTTCTTGTCGGGGAATAGAAACGCGTAGGCTTGAGAGGACTCATACCCAGTCTTGTGCATATCTTGGACCAGCCTCGCTTTATATTCGCCGGGTATCAATAACGTTACTCCAGCCTGAAGGCTTCCCCTCTTGGTTGGAGCCTCCAACTCATCCTTCTTTCCGCCGATGACGGCCTTTAGCCTCTGCACCGCCTGAGGACCTAGGTTGGCTGTATCCATTTCCCAATGAGATGAACTAACGTTCACATCCACAGAGTATTCACCGGTGGGAGGCGCTGCCCAGCAGAAGGCGCGGAACCAAACAACTAGGGCAGAGAATGCGGTCTTTCCCATAGACCCTCCATTGCTGTTGATTTCCACCCATACTACAACCCTTACCGGCCGTCTTCCGCCGGGGTCACCGAATGGCGGCGACGAGCGCTGCTCGCCAACCACTCAAAAATACTTTCCCGCCATATTCAGCCATAGCGGCCAGTCATGCTTCGAGTTATCCCCGTAAATATCCAGCCAGTGCGGAACTGCCTTCCCGTTCAAAATCGCTGAAAATTTCACATTCTGATCCAGGCAAATATCCCAGTCTGCCGACCCTAGCACAATCTTCATCTGCCGATAGCGGCTCAGGAACCAGTCATCGTTCTGATTGGGCAGATAGTCTGGCGGACAGTTGAAGTAGCAATCATCGTCGTAATACCCATCCAGAAATTGATGTATATCGAAAGCTCCGCTCATGCTCACACAGTGAGTCACCACATCCGGATGCTTCAAGGCAAAATTCACCGCATGGTAAGCCCCGAAACTGCATCCAGTCATCGCCAACTTCGGCGTCTGATTCTTCCAGCGGATAAATGGCACGAACTCGTGCAGGATGTAGCGTTCGAACTGCAAATGCCGCATCACCCGAACCTTCGGATGCACGCCTTGGTTGTACCAGCTCTCGGTATCGACCGCGTCCGTGCAAAACACCTGCAGCTCGCCGCGTTCGATTTTCGACGCGAGCACGCTAATCATCCCGCGATCCTCATACTCGAAAAACTTACCCATGGATGTAGGAAACACCAGCAGAGGAGTGCCAGCATGCCCGAACACCAGCGCGTCCATATCTCGATTCAGTTCCTGGCTATATCTCTTGTGATATTCACGATTCATTTTTCGACGGTCCGGTGGACGAAGTATATTACCTGAACCGGAAGCGAAGACCGGAAGTATTCCATTTTTGTGCTGACCGCAATGTGGTCTCCCGCCATCCGAATGATATCGTGATACGAGATATGTCCTGGAAGGTGCCAAAACTCATTCCGCGGTCGGGCCCCATGATTCTTGTGGTCCTCACGCTGGCAGCGGCCACCGGATTTGCGGCGGTGAGCCATCTGGTTACGCGCTACACAGCCAACCAGCAGGCGCGCGGCCGCAAGCTTTACGCGCTGGGCCTGGAGTATGCCAGGGACGCGCGCTCCGATGACGCCATTGCCGCGTTCCGCGCCGCCCTGACCTGCGATCCAACCAACTCGCAATACCAACTCAGTCTTGCCCGTGCGCTGCGTGACAGCAATGACCCGGGGCGGCTCGACGAGGCCGAATCCTACCTCCTCGCTCTCTGGCAGCGCACTCCTCAGGATGCGGCGGTCAACCTTGCTCTCGCCCGCGTCTCCGCCCACCGCGGTTCCATTGAAGACGCCACTCGCTACTACCACAATGCCATGTACGGAGTCTGGAATTCCGATCCTGACGGCAATCGCAACCGGGCTCGCATCGAACTGATCCAGTTCCTGCTCAAGGAAAACGCGCGCGCTCAGGCCGATTCGGAACTCATCGCCCTCTCCGCAGCCTTGCCTCGCGATCCCAGCGCGCATCTTCAGGCCGCGCAATTGTTTGAGCAAGGTCAGGATTACACCGGAGCGCTCGCCCAATATCAAGAAGTCCTGCGCTCCGATCCCGGGGACTCCGCAGCCTTGGCCGGAGCCGGTGAAACCGCCTACCACTCCGGCAATTACACCATGGCTCAGCGCTATCTCCGCAGCGCAGTGAATGCTGCCCCCGCGGACTCCCAGTCGCGCCAGCTTCTCGCATCCACCGATTTAATTCTCCGGGCTAATCCGTTTCACAGTCACATTTCCGACGCCGAGCGCAACCGCCGTATCACGGCCGCCTTGAACCAAGCCGAAGATCGTCTCACCGCGTGTGCCCAGAGTGCCGGGATCGACCTCAACGGAGCTGCCAATTCGGCTGGATCTCCGCTTCCCGCACTTCAGGCTCGCTGGCTGGCTGCCAAACAAAATCTTAAGAGCCTCCGCTCTCCGGGAGAGACCGATCTCCCCGATGCCATCATGGATCTAGTTTTTCAAATCGAACAGCAAACGGCGGCGGCCTGTGGACCGCCTGTGGGACGAGATCTGGCCCTATTGCTAATCTCTCAAAAACGCGAGGCCGCCGGGCAATGAGCTACCCCACACCGATCGTGGGTGCTTCCGCGCCTACGCCCGCGCCTCGTACCAAGACGCCGCGCCGATTATTCTCCACCCTCGAAGGCGTCTTCAACGAAGAAGTATTTTTTCTCATCCTCTGTGTCTTTATCGGAATATTCTCTGGTCTCGCGGTTGTCTGCTTTCGGCTTGCGATTGACTGGACGCACCTCGCCCTGCTCGGTCCGCTCCCGCAAACCCATAGTTGGCGTCTCTTCGCAGTCCCGTCGCTTGCCGGACTCGTAGTCGCCGTACTCGTGATCCACGTTTTCCCGGGCATCCGCGGCAGTGGAGTGAATCAGACAAAATCCGCGCTCTACATTTTTAATGGCTTCATTCCGTTTCGCACCGCAGTCGGAAAATTCATCTGCTCCGGCATTGCCATCGGCTCCGGCCAATCGCTCGGTCCTGAAGATCCTTCTCTGCAGATCGGAGCCAGCATCGCCTCAGCCCTCGGACGCCAACTTGAAATCTCCCGGGAAAAACTTCGCCTGATGGCCCCGGTCGGCGCCGCCGCCGGATTGGCCGCCGCTTTCAATGCTCCTATCTCTGCCGTGCTCTTCGTCATCGAAGAAGTTATCGGACGCTGGAGTGCCGGCATCCTCGGTTCCGTCGTGCTCTCCGCCGTTGCCAGTGTCGTAGTTGTGCGCTCGTTCCTGGGCAGTGAGCCGCTCTTCCGAATTCCCGTCACCACCTTTAAGCGGCCCAGCGAACTCCTCGCTTACGCTGTCCTCGGAATTGTTGGCGGGCTGGCCTCGGTAGCATTTGCTAAATCGATTGGCTATTTGCGTCCGCGCCTCAAGGCCTTTCCGCGCTGGACCCAATACTTTCAACCCGCACTCGCCGGACTTCTCATCGGACTCATTGCCTTCCTCGGCTTTCCTCAAGTCATGGGCGCCGGCTACGACTCCATGGACCAGGCCATGCACGGCCAGTACGCCTGGAAAGTTCTCGCCATCCTCGCGGTTCTCAAGATTCTTGCCACCACGCTCTCATTCGTCAGCGGCACTCCCGGAGGCATGTTCGCTCCCACGCTTTTTATTGGAGCCATGCTCGGCGGCGCCGTCGGAGATGTCGAGCGCATATTTTTCCCCCACCTCACTGGTTCGACTGGAACCTATGTCCTCGTCGGTATGGGCGTCCTCTTCGCTGGATTTCTCCGCGTGCCCATGACATCCGTCTTCATGGTTCTTGAAGTTAGCGGCAACTACGAGATCATCGTGCCGGTTATTGTGGCCAATACTTTTTCCTATGTCGTCTCCCGCGGACTGCAAAGCATTCCTATATTTGACTTACTCACTCGTCAGGACGGATTGATTCTGCCTTCTCTCGAAGAAGAGCGCGAAGAAACTATCCTGCGCGTGGAGGACGCCATGCTTCCGGTTCCAGCCGTCATTCTTAGCGCCCAGGATTATGTCGACGCGAACTTCCGCCGCGTTCAGGATTCAGCCGATTCCACCTCCCTCGTGCGTATGAGCCCCAGTGGCTGGAACATCGTCACCCGGGAGCAACTTCAGCGCCTTTTCCGCGAGGGCAAGGGTGAACTCACTTTGGCCTCAGTCCTCCCGGCTCGGTCTTTACCCAGTTTGTACCCTGATCTTCCTCTTGATTCGGCGCTGCGGTATGTGAACGACTACCCGCTCATTCCGGTAGTCAATCGCGCTGACTCTAAACGTCTGGAGGGTGTTCTGACCCGCGAATCCGTATTCAAGGAATACGGCAGCCGTCCCGCGATTACGGTTCCCAGTGAAACCTGATCAACCCCATTTTGCTGGTCCTCAAACCGCCTGCAGGAATTGGCAAATAGAAACCCGCTCCGTGCGAAGCGGGTCATTTACGCGGGAGAACGTGAAAATTCTCTAGGAGCCGTTCTGGACACTGACAAGGATTCTCTCTGGAAGGTGAACTAGTCGTTAACGGTCGTACTGGGCGGCGCTCCGAAATACGGCAGCGTCAGCCAGATCTTGCAGTTTGTAAGTAAATCCGTGCAGCGCATACGGATAACCGCCATAGTTGGGATTACTCTCCAGCGGATCACCCACTTCCAGAATTCCGCACGGCGTGCTGTTTCGATTGTATGCCGAAGCCACTTATGTGGATCATCCCGGAGCGTTCTAGGTAACGGTCAGCGGATCATCTGCCCACCCGCCAACTTCATGCGGCAACGCCGAAACATCCTCGTCTGGGTGGATATCGATGCTGAGCTTTCTCTAAAATCTTAACGTCGTTTCTCCAAATTCGCAGATGACTTTGAAAAAACGTTTGCGGTGCTTTTTGGTGCGCGAGGATGCTCCGTACGATGCGTTCGTGGAGAAATATCAGGCGCGAACGATGGGCGGCAAGCTCTTCTATTTATTCATGCATCTGATGCCAGGATTGCTCGCCTTTGGGCTGATCAACGTTCCCCTGGTGCATGCGGCAGGGCTCCGGCTGACGGGTTGGTCCGATCCGATTTATCAGGGGACGTGTCTGATCGGAGTCGTCTTTGCCTGGCATGCGATCGTTCCCCTGCTGGTTTTGCGTTGGGCAGATGGGCTCTCGCTTCGCGAGTCGCTCGCGTTTCTGAGTTTGCGAAAGTTTGACGCAAAAGGCTTTCTTGTTGTCATGCCGGTTGTATTCGTCGTCTACACGCTCGTCTCGCTACCCTACATGCAGTACCTGTTTCCGGCGCTGACGGACTGGGTGGCTAGGATTCCGGGACTTGATCCGCCCGCCTACAGCATTTTCCGCGACCCGAGCGGGGTTTATGCCTTGTTGCCGGCATGGTTTTTAGCGCTCGGGCTGATCGGCAACTTTCTTTGCGAGGAACTTTACTTTCATGGATATCTAATGAAGAAGATCGGGTTCCTGGGACGGTGGGCGTGGGTGGCGAATTCGGCGTTGTTTGCGCTTTACCATGTGTGGCAGGCTCCAACGACCTGGGCGCTGTTCGGGTTGGTTTTCTTTTTTGGGTTGCTGATGCAGTGGCGGAAGAATCTGTATCCTCTAATTGCTTTCCATTTCCTAGTCAACATCGTTTGGGGCGCGATCATCGGAGCGGTATTGAAGTGACCAACCTGGATCGTGTTACTTGTCGTACTATCGCGTTTGCGCTCATCGACCAAATGACCACGTCGCAGACACGATCGAGAACCTCACCAATCGCGGCGCTCGTCAACCGTTCAGTTCCTCTGACGTTTACGGTCAACCGCTAACTGAGCAGACCTGTGGATTATTCAGATTTTGTAAATCGCACGCGCAATTCCGTTTTGCGTAGATTTGTTAGATTATTTTTTCGCGCAGAGATTTCTGGCACGCCGGGCTCTTGGAGATATGGAATGGAGCTTTTAGCTCGGGCGCATTAAGCTTGTACGTGTTCAATGCCCATCTGTACGCATGTAAGCGGTGTACTTAATGATTTCCCGCAAGTGCGCAGGCCCGGATGGGAATCGAAGCGTGTCGTCCGAACGGGTATATGCCGGAAACCAATATTTTCCGTCCACTTGCTGTCGGTATGTCACGAACATCGGATGCAAGTTCGCGTGTTCGTGCTTTTTCACTCGCACCTTGTCGGGTCCACTTTTTCCGCAGACTTTCACAATTTGAAAATCCTGCGCCTCTACCCATATCCGTCCTTCAAAGTATCGCTTGCCGTTCTCTTCTTTCTTCGGTTCTACGTGAAAGACGTAAGTATCCAGGTCATCCACATGCTGCTGTCCGGAATAAGTCAAGTTGTACCCGGGTAGGTCTTCGCTGGTCATCAGCAGCGGCATAAACGCACGGATATCTTCCATGTCATCCTGTTGGAGCTGAATCCCCCGCAATGAGGGCTGAGCTGCGAAGGTCACCTCCTCGACGCGCCTGCCGTTCGCGTCAAAGGAAACGCTCGTGACTTCGTGAAACTCTCCGGTCACGCTCGTTCCGCTGAGCGTCTGCATCAGTACGTCCTGCTTGAAGGTGTAGTGAAGGCGCGCTTGTTTCGCCACGTCCT
>DATNKA010001046.1:0-17147 GCA_035603655.1 Candidatus Acidiferrales bacterium
GCATGAGCGAGTGAACAGGAAACCGCTGACCTACAAAACACTCACGCAGGAGGTGTTCTAAGCAGCGTCATTCGGCCAAGATTGAGGTAAGCACAATCACCGTAAAAGCAGTCGCCGGTACGACATTCGACATCCACCCGATCGGGTTTTGGTTAGTCAATGTGTCTGATAACAGAATTTGTCAGACACATCAATGCGAAAGAGAAGGGCTGGAATTTCGGGAGTACTCTTCAGGATTATTTGCCCTCCAGCTGGTCGAGCACGTCTTGCGGAAACGGCAGATTCGTTCGAAAGGCCTCGGTTTTCAACCATGTGATACGGCCCTGGACGAAACCGCCCCGAAAAGGGACCATGCCGGCGTCCAAGTCCAAATCCTGCTCTACCGCTCGAAGGGTGCACACCTAATGCCCAAGTTCAGGACGGACAGAAGGACTACAGTGAAGACGTGGGATATCTCACAATGAAAACCGCTGCAGCCCTAATAGTCCCAAGTTTGGCGCGTGGATAAAGATAATGCCAGAGCGGTTCGATGTACCGATCGAGGCTCTACTCCGACGCAGGGTGACCGGCGGTTTGATCGTGGCTGTGCTTTTAACAGTCTTCTTAAGTTTTTCGTCATGGCGCAGTGTCCGGCGTGCGGAACCGGATGCCTACTGGGCATCCCTCACCCCTGAGGTGATGGCGATGATCCAGGGCGCCTCCCGAGATGTGCTCGAAAACGGAAATCAGCGCGGGCGCATTCGCCCTGAGCGGGCAAGAGCCGTGGCTAGTGCTTTATCAGACCGCCGACGACACCATCTACCAGGACACGAGCCGGCTGCTGGTTTTCGTCCAAGAGCGGAGGCGAAATGAAGATGCGGCTCGCGTTCGCTTCCGCAATGTTGACGTTACTCGTCGTGGGAGCGATTTCCTATCGCGAGATGGTCGTATCCAGGGATAGCGCGCGGTGGGTAAGCCACACGCACGAGGTTCTGGAAAGCATCCACGATTTAGTGTTCGCCGTGGAGAGCATCGGATCGAACTCCCGCGGATTTGCCTTGACAGGCAAGGAATCCTATCTCGAGTCCTATCGGACCGGCGTAGCAAAGGTTGCGCAGGACCAGGCAGCGATTCGCCAATTGACTTTGGACAACCCTGTACAAGAGCGACAGATTCCTCTGCTCGAAAGCGTGACTGCTCGGAAGATCCAGGGCGCGGAGACGGTCATTCGTCTGGGCCGGGCCCAGGGCCTGGCGGCGGTTGCCACTCAAAACGAGTCGGACCAGGGAACCATGGAAGAGTTTCTTGCGGTAGTGGGTAAGATGCAGCGCGAAGAGCTTCGTTTGCTGGTGCTGCGCACAGCAGAGACCAAGCGGCTCTTGAGCCAGACTGGGCCGCTATTGCTTTTCGGGACCGCTCTGGGCTTGTTGATTGCCGCCGCAGTTGGTTGGAGCGCCCAGCGCGACAACTCCGCGCGCGGGCGAGCCGAGGGAGCGCTGGGGGATAGCGAAGAAAAATATCGGATGCTCATGGACGCAGTTCGTGACTACGCCATCTTTCTGCTGGACCCGGAGGGCCGGGTTGTCAGTTGGAATGCCGGCGCCGAGCGGATCAAAGGGTACACCGCCGATGAGATTATCGGTCACGACTTTTCCTGCTTCTTTTCTCCGGACGATATCAAGCGGGGCAGGCCGGAGGAGGTGCTGAGGCTGACTGCCGTCAGCGGCCGCTACGAAGCAAACAGCATGCGCGTGCGGAAAGACGGCTCGCAGTTTCTAGCAAGTGTTACTTTCACCGCTTTGCGCGATGCGGACGGAAAGCTGCGGGGGTTCTCTGAGATCAGCCGCGACCTCAGCGAGAGCAAGGAATCGGAGGCGAGGTACCGCGGGTTGCTGGAAGCGGCTCCGGATGCGATGGTGATGGTGGATCAAGGCGGGGAGATCGTCCTGCTGAACGTCCAAGCGGAGAAACAGTTCGGATACCACCGCGACGAACTCATCGGTCAGAAGGTAAAGAACATTATTCCCAAGGGGTTCGCGGAGCGGCTGATCGCCGACGGTATCCGAAGCGCGGCGGAGGCGCTGGCGCAGCAGATCGGTACGGGGATTGAGCTCAACGCGAGGCGGAAGGATGGAAGTGAGTTTCCCATCGAGATCATGCTGAGCCCGCTGGAAAGCGCCGAAGGAATTCTGGTGACGGCGGCAATCCGGGACATCAGCGTACGGAAAGCTGCGGAAGAACATCTGGCGCAGATGGAGGCGAGGTACCGCGGGTTGCTGGAAGCGGCTCCGGATGCGATGGTGGTGGTCGATCAAGGCGGGGAGATTGTTCTGCTGAACGTTCAAGCGGAGAAACAGTTCGGATACCGCCGCGACGAACTCATCGGTCAAAAGGTGAAGAACATTATTCCCAAGGGATTCGCGGAACGGCTAGTGGCGGACGCTCTTCGATCCGCGGAAGACGCGCTGGCGCAGCAAATTGGTACCGGGATTGAGCTCAACGGGAGGCGGAAGGATGGAAGTGAGTTTCCCATCGAGATCATGTTGAGCCCACTGGAAGGCGCCGAAGGCGTCCTGGTGACGGCGGCGATCCGCGACATCACCACGCGGAAAAAGGCGGAAGCGCTGATGATCCATTCGTCCGAACACGACTTCCTGACCGGATTGCCGAATCGCATGCTCTTGAGCGACCGGGTTAATCAAGCGATTCGCTTGGCGATCCGACACAAGAGAAAAGTCGCGGTACTGTTCCTGGATCTGGATGGTTTCAAACACATCAACGATTCGTTGGGGCATCCCACCGGCGATAAGCTTCTTCAATCTGTGGGGAAACGCCTGGTGGATTGCGTACGCGGCTCGGACACTGTGAGCCGGCAGGGAGGCGATGAATTCGTTGTGCTGCTTTCCGAAGAGGACGATTCGGAAGATGTCTCAGTCATCGCGAAAAGGATGCTGCGGGCGGTGGCCGAAGCGCATTTCGTCGATCAGCACGATCTTCACGTCACCTGCAGCGTTGGGGTGAGTCTTTATCCCGACGACGGGCTAAACGCGGAGACGCTGATCAAGAATGCGGACACCGCGATGTACCAGGCGAAGGAAAATGGGCGGCAGACGTACCAGTATTTCAAGCCGGCCATGAACGTCCGGGCGGTGGAGCGGCAATCCCTTGAGGAGAGCCTGCGGCGCGCCCTCGAAAGGCAGGAATTTGTGGTGCACTACCAGCCGAAGATCAACCTGAACACGGGAAGGATTAGCGGCGCCGAAGCCTTGCTACGCTGGACGCATCCCACTCGGGGCCCAGTCCCTCCAGGACAATTCATTCCTGTTGCCGAAGACTGCGGCCTGATTCTGCCGATCGGTACCTGGGTTCTTCGTCAAGCCTGCCAGCAAGCCCAGGCTTGGGTAGACGCCGGCCTGCCTCTGGGGACCATGGCAGTAAATATCTCTGCGATGCAGTTGCGAAACGAGAGCTTTGTTGAGGGTGTATTCGCCATTCTCCAGGACACGCGCCTGGATCCGAGACTTCTTGAACTGGAGTTGACTGAAAGCGTTCTGATGAAGCATGCCGAGTCCACCGCATCCATTCTCACGGCACTGCGAGAGAGGGGGGTGCAGGTTGCGGTCGATGACTTCGGCACGGGGTACTCCAGCTTGAGCTATCTCAGGAAGTTTCCCATTGATGCCCTCAAGATCGACCAGTCGTTCGTCAGCCAGATCACCACCGTGCCCGACGAAATCATCATCGTGAAGGCAGTGATCGGGCTGGGCCGAAGCCTCAAGCTTCGGGTGGTTGCTGAGGGCGTGGAAACGCAAGAACAGCTGGCATTTCTCCAGGCTTACCAATGTGACGAGGCGCAAGGCTACTATTTCAGCCGGCCAGTGCTTCCCGAGCAGTTCGCCAAGTTGCTCAAAAGCGGAATTGTGAAAGCAGCCTCCGCTACGCGTTAAAAACGTTTGGCGTGTCCGAGCCCACGACGTTACGACGTTCGTTCGAATGGCCGCGATCTCAATGGCACACAGGGATGATCGGATCG
Source organism: Candidatus Acidiferrales bacterium (assembly GCA_035603655.1). Taxonomy (GTDB): domain Bacteria; phylum Acidobacteriota; class Terriglobia; order Terriglobales; family Acidobacteriaceae; genus Sulfotelmatobacter. Next base: position 4,013 of record DATNKA010001046.1, read on the forward strand.
AAACCGATTCGAGGCCGAGATTGATATTGTCCTCGCCCATCCAAGAAATGGCCGCCCAGGAAGACGGCATATTGTCAGCCCAACCTTAAGAATGTTCGCAAACAGGCTTCGAGACCATGAGCCGCGCATGGAACGATCATACTGATCGCGGTGGAGGAGGCCGCCAGGGTGGCATATCGAAGACATCGAAACGGTCCAGGGCAAACCAATGCTTCGACTTCCTTAAACTCTCCTGCAACAGGAGAATATCGCCCGCAGCTTGATCGAACTACTACAGTTTTACTACGGCGGACGGAGACTCGCAGAGCTCTTACATCGACCCGAAGAGGTCCATCAGCTTATTCCAAAACATTCTCCCTAATCGTCGGACGAGTTCGCTTTAATCTGAAGAACTGGAAACCGAACTAACAACTGTGGGCCCTCAGTACAAGTGAAAGTCAACTTCCACGGCGATTTCCACTGCTACGTCGTGCCCGTCCTTCTTGCCCGGATCGAATTTCCAGTTCTTAACCGACTCGATGGCTTTCTCATCCAGGCCCATACCGAGCGCGTTAAGCACTCGAATGTTTGTCGGACGTCCATTGGCGTCCACTACCAGCCCCAAAACGCAGTTCCCTTGGTACTTTGCCTTGCGTGCTTCTTCGGAAAACTCAGGGTCGATTTGATAAATGACGCGCGGTGGTATCACGCCCTTTCCCATATGGAAAACATCGCCGCCCTTACCTGCCTCGTCGCCCGGGCCAACTCCGCGCCCGTGTCCCGGGCCGACGCCACCGCTGGAGCCGGGACCGACACCGCCGTACGCGCCCGGACCATTCGATGGAATGATGGCGAAGGATTTCGGATCGCCAAGGTTGGGCATATTCATGGCCATCTTGATATCGGGCGGCACGATGACGGTCGGTTCGACCGCCAATTTGGGATCCGGATTCCGTATGACGGCGGCTGGCGGCGCGAGTTGCCGCATCGAGGACCTCGGCAAACGACCCACCGAAGCCTGCAGCACATCGTGGTCGCCACCGCCACCGCCGCCACCGGCCTGGGTGTTCGCGGGCTTCAGCAAATAATCACCAGGATCAATCAACACGGTGTTGATCTGAGGTTTGGGTCCGGCAGGGACCGGACGGGGTATTGTGATCAACGTCACACCGATGATCAAGCCGAGCACCAGCACGTGAGCCACAGTTGAACCCAGAGCGCCATTCTTCTTGTAGTTGTAGAAGCCCCAAATATCCTTCACTGGAATTGGCTTCGATTCAAGCTTGAGCGGGGGAAGTTTCTTAGGAAAGAAGAATTCGGACAAGCCCCGGAAAAGCGACTTCCACAATGGCTCAAATGTGTCAGCCAGCAGGAGATGAAGTGCTGGCTCGTTGCTAGGGTCCGGATTGAGTTTGGCCGATGCCATCATTCTCCTAATTCGGTTCTTCCTGGTGGAGCAGTAGAAAGGGCTGGGTTGTCGGCGTCGCCGTTCTCTTAACACAGAGTGGCGGCCTCTCCCAATAAGTTGCCCGCTTGACAGGAATTTTCTTCTTGACTTCGAGAGTCGAGAGAAAATTGTAAATCGGTACCTCATGCGTTTTGATCGGTTCTGCCCAGCTCTGAGCGTGGAACTATCACTTGTTTTCAAAGCACCAGCGCTCCGTCAGCGGTCGGAACTGATCTTTCGGAACAATGGCAAAAAATCTCACTTTGTTTTGGAAGGCCTCATCCCGACGGTTCTGCGGGTATGCCAATTGCCAATCTCCATCAGCTCATTTGTCGCTGGATCCCATTCCCATACCTGAAACATCCCGTTCAACCGTCTGTAGCCGGAAAAGGAGCAGACCGCGGGAACCGCTCGTAGACTGGGTACAGATGACCCGCAACCACACCATCCTGCGTTAACTTCCACGCCGCCAGCAAGTACGCTTCAGCCTCTCCTAGGTTTGACCGCGATTGTTTGCAGACTAGTCGGCAATCGCGTAAGATGTAAACCATTAAAACAGCGTTAGATGGTTAGCAATGGACCACAACGCGGGAATCCAAGTCGACGGCAACTGAGGAGGTCCGCTGATGTACGTCCCCGAGAAGACTCCGCTTTCCGATCCCGTTCCCCCGGAAGCCCGCTATCGATCGCTCCTCGATGATGCGTGCGACCGGGCGCAGACCTACCTGGCGCACATCCGGGATCGTCGGGTTGGGGTCACTCCCCAAGAGTTGTATGCAATGCAGAGTCTCGGAGGCTCTTTGCCGGAGGACGGCGCTCCGGCAGCAGACGTTCTGCGCATGCTGGACGAGGCCGGATCGCCGGCTACTATGGCGACAATGGGTGGGCGCTTCTTCGGCGGAGTTATTGGCGGATCGTTGCCGGTTACTGTAGCGGTCCATTGGCTGGCCGACGCTTGGGATCAAAACGCCTGCCTCTACGATCTCTCGCCGATTTCTGCGTACCTGGAGGACGTGGTTCTGCGTTGGATGGTCGAATTATTCCGCCTCCCCGCAGGCTCGGCCGGTGCCCTGGTCACTGGAACACAGATGGCGGATGTCACTGCTCTGGCGGCGGCGAGGCACGCGCTCCTGCGTCGCGGTGGCTGGGATGTGGAGAGCGACGGGCTCTTTGGTGCCCCTCCTATCTCCGTCATCGTCGGCGAGGAGGTCCACGCAACGATGATGAAGGCGCTGGCTCTGCTCGGATTCGGTCGACGGCGCGTTCATATCGTAAGTTCCGACTCGCAGGGCCGGATGAAGGCCGCGGAGATTCCTCGCCTTTCGGGACCAGTCATCATCTGCGCTCAGCTCGGAAACGTTAATACCGGCTCGTGCGATTCCTTAACCGAAATATGCGAGATCGCCGATTCGCTCGATGCATGGGTTCACATCGATGGCGCGTTTGGATTATGGGCTGCACTGGATCCTGCTCGCGAACATCTTGCGGAAGGTCTGGCGCGTGCCCACTCGTGGGCGACGGATGCCCACAAATGGCTGAATGTTCCGCAAGATTGCGGAGTCGCCATGGTGCGCGATTCGGAAGCTCTGCGTCACGCTATGTCGATCACCGCTGCATACTATGGCCCCCTCACCCGACGGGAGCCAATGCAATGGTGCCCCGAGTCGTCCCGGAGAGCTCGCGGCATCGAGGTCTGGGCCGCGATGCGTACCCTGGGCAAACGTGGCATGGCCCGTTTGGTTGAGAACTGCTGCACCCATGCGCTGGCCTTCGCACGAGGCTTGACCGACGCGGGATATGAGGTTCTCAACGACGTTGTTCTGAATCAGGTCTTGGTCTCGTTTGGAAATGAAGCGACGACCGATCGAGTTATCGAACGGATTCAAGCGGATGGCAGGTGCTGGTGTGGAGGAACTCTATGGAAAGGCCGCCGAGCCATGCGCATCAGCGTGTCTTCCTGGGCCACAACGAGCGCAGACGTCTCCACGAGTCTCGAAGCTATGCTTGACATCGCCGCCCAAGTCAAGTGAGGAATGCACCGCGGTCCATCCCATAAAACCCGCCGCGGCTGTGATGTTCCACAACCTCGGGATAACTGTGCCAGTGTAGTGAAATGACAAAGAGGAATAAACAGATGAGAAAATTGAAATTGCAAATGCAGGTGTCCGCCGATGGCATGATTGCGGCACCGAAAGGCCAGCGGTTTTTCAACTGGGATGACGAGGTGAGGCAGTATTCGATTGCTAATGCCGAGAACGTCGATTGCATTCTCCTGGGCCGCAAAACAGCGACCGGATTTATCCCGCATTGGAAATCGGTGGCCGACAACCCGAATAACGCCGATTGTGAGTTTGGCGCGCTAGTCTCGGCAATTCCAAAAGTTGTCTTCTCGAAAATTCTTCCCAGATCAGAGTGGTCGAATGCAACCGTAGAGAACGGCGAGATCGCAGACGCTGTGACTCAAATGAAGAAGCAATCTGGTAAAGACCTCCTCGCATATGGTGGAAGTAGTTTTGTGTCGTCCTTGATCAATCACGACCTTATCGATGAATACTACTTGCTTCTGAATCCCGTGTTCCTCGGAAACGGCCTGTCACTCACGATGGGATTGAATGACAACTTGCGTCTTGCTCTTGTTGGCCACAGAGCCTTTTCCTGCGGAACAGTATCGCTTTGCTACAAGCGATTGGTCGACTAAGGTCAACTCAGCCGCAATTGAGCATGAAATACCGTGATCACACTGGTAGTCACGGCGGAGGACGATTTGAGTGCCCGGACTAATCCTTAATGGAGGGTTTGCGCATCGAAGGAGATGATCGGAAACGTTCCCTGGAGGACCTCCGCCTGTGACATTCCAAACCGGAGAATTGCCAATGCACCAAGAAGTCTTCAAGACGGTCGAGCCAAAGATTTTGTATTTTGGCACACCTGTCGCCCTAATTAGCTCGCTGAATGAGGACGGAACTACAAATCTTGCGCCTATGTCTTCCTTCTGGGCTCTTGGATGGACGATGATGCTAGGTCTATTGGACGAGACCCAAACGGCTGCGAATCTCGAACGCCATCGCGAGTGCGTCGTCAACTTGCCGTCTCCGGACATGTGGCAGAACGTCGAAAAGCTTGCACCTTTGACTGGCAAGAGTCCCGTTCCTCAAATTAAGGCGAAGCAATTTCGTTTCGAGAAGGACAAGTTTAAGGCTGCTGGTTTAGCGGAGCTTCTGAGCGAGGTCGTTCGACCGACTCGTGTGGCGGAATGTCCCGTTCACCTTGAAGCTCGCGTCTTGAGCATTCGCAAGTTGCAGGGGCAAAGGCTTGAGACTCTTGGTGGCGGAGTAGGAGCTGAGATTGAGATCCTGCGCGTTCATGTCGATCCTGGGTTTATTGTCGGAGATGACTACATAAATCCCGATAAATGGTCACCCCTCATTTACAACTTTCGGCATTACTTCCGGCTTGCAGATATCTCTCTTGGCAAAACGTTCCGGGCCGAACGGTAAGACTCGACCAGTTCGCGATGGTGAGGTTGCCTAAGAATCCTTCACTCGTCAGAAAAATTTATCGGTCTGCACGCGACCTTTAGTCCGTCAGTTGCGCTGCGGCGTGGCGCTACCGTTCCGTACGGGTGACAGCAGCAGCTTGTCGGTTCACCGGTCAGCCATCTGCGGCTTCTTCAATTGGGGCGTGGGCGACTCTGCGGCGATTTGGGTGGATGAGAGGAGGTTCAGGTCGGGCTCCTGCGTCTCAGTGGCGGTGGCAGCCTTTGTGGCCACGCTGGCATCAGCCCCATATCAGTATTAGCAAATGTTCCCACGAACCCACGCCCGAAGTTTTTCAAGCACCGTAAGACCATGAGATGATAAAGCGCTTCGCCACCTGCTCGTTGGGCGCGGTACGTGGTGCCGAGTAGGGTCGCCTTTTGGACTGCTAATTGGCCGTGACTGCCGCGATAGATAAGGAGAAATCGAAATGGCCTTGATGAAAACCTCGAACCCGGCCTTGAACGTCAACAGCTTTCGTGTAGATCAGGCGGTATCTGGCGAAGCGATGACATTGACCGGGACCGTCAATAAGACAGGCGTTCTGCTGATTTGCGTGGTGGCGACCGCGGCGTGGAGTTGGAGTCGGTTTTTCCACGCTCCTACAACAGATGCGGTATTGCCACTGATGGGGATTGGGCTCGTCGGTGGATTCGTGGTCGCAATGGTGACTATTTTCAAGAAAGAATGGTCTCCCATTACCGCGCCGATTTATGCCCTGCTGGAAGGGCTGGCGCTGGGTGGCATTTCCGCAATGTTCGAACTGCGCTATCCCGGAATCGCAATACAAGCGGTCGGCCTGACCTTTGGAACGCTGTTTGTTCTTCTGTTGGGCTATCACTCGGGCGTGATTCGAGTGACGGAGAAATTCAAGCTCGGCGTGGTGGCGGCTACCGGCGGAATTGCCGTCTTCTATTTGGTTCAATTTGTTCTCGGGTTCTTCGGTGTCCGCTTTGCTGCCATCAATGGTTCTGGTCTCCTCGGGATCGGATTCAGTGTAGTGGTGGTAACTGTCGCTGCCTTGAACCTCGTCCTCGATTTTGACTTCATCGAAAGTGGCGTCAGCGCGGGCGCTCCGAAGTACATGGAGTGGTACGGCGCATTCGGTCTGATCGTCACGTTGGTTTGGCTTTATCTGGAAATTCTGCGCCTGCTATCCAAGATCAACGGTCGCAGATAGCCGCCACGGGTTGGGAGATATTACGATTCCAGCAACTTGGCAACACCGAGAGTAGAGCGGGTGACCCAAACAAAAGCCTACTGCGAACTCGCCGCAGCAGGCTCACCGAGATACTACGCCGCCTTCTTCCCGGCTCGTATCTTCGCCCAGCGTGCTCTTTGCGCGACGGCGATCTTCCTGCGGGCAGATGCCGACATGGTATGACCTTTACCGTGAGTCGAACCCGTCGCTTCCTTCGCTGGGTGTGATCCTTTACCGGCCCTCGCCCATCTCGCCCTTTGAGCTAGCGCCATTTTCCGCCGCGAAGCCGCCGATATAATTCGCTTGGGCTGGTTTGTGTCCGGGGATGTTCCCGAACCGTTTAAGGACTCAATGACCGAAATTGCTTGATCCAACTTCTGTACGTGCAACTGCGCTTCTCGCTGCTCCGCACGAAGCTGCTGAAGCGCGTTTTCTAGATTTGCCATAGCCCCCCTCAAGATTTACAGCGACTCTGATTGTATAACTAAGTATAACCAACCCACCGTAGCAACAGCGGACGTCAGCCAGAGCACTCCGGATATTGTGGGTGGAGCACCGCCGAGCCGCCTGCGGAACTCACATCCGCCACCCTCATCGGTCTATGGTGGGATGCCAAGGGCGATTACACGTGGGCGCACGAGTCCGCCCAACTGCTGGACGAAGGCCCTGAGAGTGCTTGGGTTTACGCCTACCGGCATCGAAAGGAAGGGGATCGTAGGACGGCTTGGCTTAGCCGACGACTTTATAGGGCCGCATCATTTCGTTGTCTTCGTGCTCGAGAACGTGGCAATGCCAGACGTAGCGGAATTCATCTCCCGGGTTTACCTGCGTTCCAGGTGGGAGATCGAAGCGGGCGATCACACGCGTGACGTAACCTGAGTAGGTCTTGATCGTGTCCTTCCAGGCGGGACGCTCGTTCGATTCCGGCGGCATAGGGATACCGGTGAAAACGAGTTTGCCGGTTTGCGCGTAGGTTTTCATATCGAAGGTCTGGCGATTCAGGACTTGAAACTGCACCAGATGAATGTGCATGGGATGCACGTCGCCGGTGGCGTTGGCAAAAGTCCAGATTTCCATGGAGCCGGCCTTGGGATCCTCCGTGATGGGATCGTCCCAATGCTTTTGACCCAGGAGTCCGATCATGGTGTAGCCATCGGAGGGACGATCCATCTCGGTAAGTGCTAGCGTTCTCTCGCGAACGGCGTGGGAGGGGTCGAGCGGCATCCAGGGTACGAGCGTATCCGGAAGCGAACTTGTATCTCTACCGGAGAGCGGCTTCGTAACTTTGAAGAGCATGACGTCAGAGGGAACGATTTCCCCACCTCGGGCGTAGGGGGCGGGAGCATCATTAATGAGAGCGAGGTTTTCTCCCTTGTGCTCGGAAAAATCGATCACCAGATCGAAGCGTTCTCCCGGAGAGACGATCAGGTAATGGAGGCTCAACGGCGCGGGCAGGAGACCGCCGTCGGTTCCGATTTGACGAAACGGCGGAGCGTCGGCGGGACGAGCATTGGGCTTGCCGGCGGCGTCGGTGGGAACGAGGGTCAGGTGGTAGAAGCGGGAGTTTGAACCGTTCACGAGGCGGAAGCGGTATTTGCGAGGTTCAACCTCGAGGAACGGCGCGGCTTTTCCGTTTACGCAGATGGTGTCGCCGAAGAATTCTTGCATCCACATGGGGTGGGTGCCGTTTTTGGCGGGGGGATAGAGCAACGAGCCATCTACTCCGAAACTGCGATCCTGGATCATCAGCGGAATTTCGTACGGTCCGCTGGGAAGATTGAGGGCGTCTTCCCGATCGTCACGAATCAGATAGAAGCCAGCCAATCCCGCGTAGACATTGATGCGAGTGATGCCGAGCGCATGATCGTGATACCACAGCGTAGTGGCGGATTGCTCGTTCGGATAATGCGTAGGATTAGCGGCGGGAACGGAGCCAATTTTGCCATCCGAAGTAAACCAGGAGTCAGGATAGCCGTCGCTGTCGGGCAAGGTTTGAGCGCCGTGAACGTGGGTAACGGTGCGGACTTCAGGAACATTTTCTTCGGAGCCGTGAATGGTGTGGTCGATGGGTAGGAAATGTCTCGTGGGCAGATGGTTCGTCCATTTGATGGACAGAGCCTGGCCTTTGCGCACCTCAAATGTCGGGCCCGGCCACATGCCGTTATAGCCCCACATGGTTGCGGCTGGCAGATCGCGATGGGCTTTGTGTTGAAATGGAACCATGCGAACCGGAATTGGCAAGCCGGATTGAGCGTGGACAACCGGCGGGATCGACAACGGGGTCACGTAACTGGTGAGCGGGCCAGCGGCTGGGGCTTCGTGGAACTCTGGAACCACGCCAGCATGGGGCGCGTTCCCTAACTTCATAGCGGAACTCATTCCAACTTGTTGCGCCCGCAGGCGACGATGTCCGGCGAGAAGACCGGCACTCGCACAAACGCCCATACGCAGCAAGTCCCGCCTACTTAAGCCCAAAACATTCTCCTGATCATTATTTTCGTGTCGGAGTCAAAGAGGTGAGAACTCGAACCCACTCTTGTCTGCATGTTTTCATGCCGTAGACCCGGGATAGTGTGAAAATCTGGTAAAAAATGCGATCCAAACAAGTTCTGCCGCGGCCAGCAAAAGCTGACCGGCGAAGCTAATTCCCTGGTCAGCCGGTTCATACTCTTCGATGAAGTGACGGGGGATCGGGCCCTTATTGCGCGTTCGATCAAAACTTAAACGCGCTGAACAGGTCGTCAATTGCCGGCGTATTTAACGGAACGAACGGATTATTCTTCGCGGTTTTCGGATTCGGAAGGGAGGATTGTAGTTGTTGAGAATGTAGTAGTGTCCTTTGTGGCAATTGGGGGCGATTGGACGCGGAAGCTCCTCGAGGTAGTTCACGATCGCGGGCACCCCGGGCTAGCTTAGATCGGGCGCAATTGACGTAGCTTCCGCCGCCGGTTCCGTTGCCGGCCTTATCGTTACAGGGACGTGAAGCGGAGATGAATGCCAGATGAAAAGAAATCCACAGGGCTGCTTAAGGGTGGGATTCTCCCGGGGTGCTGCGCTTGTTCTGCCCGCTATTGTCTGATCGGGTTTGGTCGGGCTGGCGAACCGCAGTCCACGAATAATTAGTTGGGTGGGCGCTCTCACCATGCGAATCGTAGCCGCCTACCACGCCCTGTACGTCAAATTTTCCTCCCATTGTGTCGCCATCAACAGAGCCCGTAAAAACGAGAACGTAGGGATGGGCGCCCCGAAAAGCAAGATTCAGAATTACGTTCTTGCCTTCCACTTTGCCCGATAGCTCGGGCGAACCCAAGCTTCCCTGGTAGGTTCCGGTGACTGTTGAGGCGACCTGTTCGATCTGCATGGCACAGCGTTCGGTTCCAAGCCGAGCCTCCCATGAGAGTTGCCACTTGCCAGTAATGTTCTCACCTCGATTGTCGTCCGCGGAGCCAAAGCTAGAGGCGAGTACAAGAACCGATAGGCACAAGCACACAAGCCGAATCTTTTTGACCACTGTCATCCTCCTCCCACAAGCTCATTCCCGGACTCAGGTCCAAGCGAATTTATAAACACCGGCCAAGGTACAGCGATCCTTGGCCGGCATCATGGCGCCACTGATGTGATCCTCGATCGTCTCTATTTTGTTCCGAAATTGAAGAGATCAAACAGATCGTCGAGGGCGGGGCTGTTGGTCGGAACATACGGATTGTCCGCCTTAACCTCTGGATTTGGGAAATTGTCCCGGCTGCGCTTGGTGATTGGCTTAAGGCCCCAGTTTCTCTCGATAAACTTGATGAGCGAAACATGGTCGCCATAGCTATGGTTCACAACACCGCCGCTTGAATACGGAGAAATGACGACCAGCGGAATACGCGTGCCGTCCCCGAAGAAATCCAGGGGCTGAATGTAGCCGGAGTCATAGTACCCACCACCTTCGTCGAAGGTGACGAAGACTGCAGTGCTCGCCCAAAGAGTTGGATTTGCCTGCAGCTGGGTTACGATTTTCTTCACGAAACCTTCAAACAGATCCAACTTTGACGAAGAGGGATGGCCATCGGTAAATCCGCTGGGCTTCACGATCGAAACTGCGGGCAGATTTCCATCGACCAGGTCTTCGTACAAGCTGCGTGTGTCCTGGATGTGAGCTTCGCGCTCGGCCGGATTCGTCATGATGTCGGTCGCATATTGGAATGGGTTGCAGATGTTGCAATAGCGGTCGTAAGGGTTTGCCCCGGTCGGATCGCTGGTGTAGAGATCCCAGCCTTCGCCGAAATAGGTGTAGGACAAACCAGCCGCCGACAACGAGTCTCCGATGTGCTTCTGGGCGGTGGGAGGAATCGTGAAGGCTGTGTATAGACTGTCCAGCGTGCCGTCGCCGACGTAGCCTGGATTGTAGTTGTTGAGCAAGTAATAGGCTTTGGCTTCGCAATTAGGCTCGATGGGCGGATTCAACGACTGAAGATAGTTCACTACCGCGGGAACGCCAGGCTGACTGAGATCATTGCAATTGCTATAGCTGCCGCCCGAGTAACCGTCCTGATCGTAGTAGTTGTTGGTTCCGGCTTGGGGGTTCGGGTTTTCAATCTCATTGACCGGCGGAGTTGCAAGCTTACCTTTGCCGTTGCTGTAAGCAATGGCATCGGCGTAACCAAACATAATGTGATTCGCTCCGGTGCCGCCTTCCACGGACTGATGGAAGTTATCGCTGATGGTGTACTGCTCAGCCAGCTGCTTGAAGTAGGGAGCGTCACCGGCGGTGACGTTGAAGAACGCCATCGAGGTGGATCCTTCGCCCGTATTAAGGGGCGCCGGCGGCTTGTTTCCGTTGCTTCCTGCCCCAATCGTTACTTCCACCCAGGGGAACAAATCGTTCAAGCAACCGCTGGGATTGCTCGAGGTCGCTGTGGAAACGCTGCAATCGGTCTGCTGCCACATTTGGTAAAAACGATGTACCGGACTGGCCGCGTAGGCGTCGTAGGGAAGAGTGGCGGACGTGAGCTGAAACACGCCGGAGCCCAGAGTCTCGACGTTTGGAATGCGTGTATCCGGTACGTTATGCGGCAGTCCGGTCGCTCCGGTGAGCAGGTACTTGTTATAGGAGGAAATCAAACCAGGTTCGGCAAGGGTTGCCAAAGATAAAGTTACAAAGGGTGCCGGGCTGCTGTCACTGGGAGCCGTGGGAGCCCCTGCAGTTTCGGGGGCGGGAATGTTCCAGTAGGCCGACTTGCTGCCTGGAGAAATTTCGAACAGTCCGCTATCTACTGCATCGTACTGAGCGGAGAGCCCATAGTTAATGCCCGGCGTTCCATCGGCATTGACGATGCTCCTAGAGAGTAAGTTGGCCACGGTCTGTCCATGCTTCGGTTTGAAGGTTCCGTAGACGTGATCAAAGGTTCGGTTTTCGCCAATGATCACAATCACGTGCTTGATTGGGGTGATGGGAGTGTTCTGGGCGGCGGCCGGGACCGGCGCTCCGAGGTTGGCAATGAGTGCGAACAGGCTCGCCCCAACGGCAGCGTGCTGCCTGGCCTGCGCCAGGAAACTGGGCAAAGACATTGAATTCCTCCTAAGGCTTGTACTTCGAGTTCCATAGGCCAAGTTACGGAGATGCGGTTACGAGGAGGTGACGCTCAGATAAATTCCTCGTGAAAAGAAATTCACAACTCACCTCAGGGTACCCATGATTGGAAGGCATCGAGTACTGCCTGGGGAAGGACTTCCTCGATTACGTGACATCGCTGGCCCCGGGCAGCACACAATGGAGTGCGGCGCTGACCGTTGAGCTCCGACCTGGTTTGGTTCTCCTTCGACGTCACAAAAGGTGTCGCGTTCTTCGTTACGAATTCAATTCACGCAAACGGCAGCTCGCGGAAGACCAGCTCACCGGCTGGCGCAGGGTATCCTTTCCGCGACCACCGAATTTCACCCTCAGGGATCAAGTTCGAGCGCGAGAAAGTGCACGCGGCCCGCATCACCGCCGGCCACGATGATGCGGCTGTCCGAACAGGCGCAGCACTTCACACCGGCATCGCAAACAAACATGGCGACGGCCGCGCCAGTCTCCAGGTCCCAGACCTTGAGGGTATTGTCGCGGGCGGCGGAGACCGCGCCCCGCCCGTCCGACGTCGCCGCCACGCCAAAGACCCGATCGGTATGGCCGGCGAGCGTGCGCAAGTTCAGATGTCCCTGGTATCGGGTTCTACTCTTGTATCCTGTTAGCAACCCGGAACGGCAATCAACAGGAATCGAACATCGCTCCGGCTGCTGCTGTCAGCAAGGTAACCCTCGATGCCCAGGTTTTGCGATAGGTGCGGGACCGCTCTAGCGGATGCGAAGGGGACTTGCGGGGCTTGCGGAACTTCCATTGATTCCGATGTCGCTCCTACCGAACTCGGCGGGCCCGCTGGGGGAGCCGCGTCAGGGGCGATTGAAGCTGACAAACGACGGCGAGTTCGTTTAGTTCTCACGGTGGCGGCCTTTGGCGTGCTGCTCGGAATCCTAGTAATCTTCGCAAACCGGAGTTCGCTGCTGAAGACTAGCCCGACAACAGATTCTCGGCCGGACGCGAAGCCGATGATCGCATATGGTGAGAAGCCATCGGCTGCTATAAGACAGATGCCCGAAGTTGTGCCGCATGTCGTAAAGCCTCGTAACGACTCTCAGGATCAGATCACCCGCCCCGCCCAGACTACAAAGGAGGAGACAAACAACCACGCAGTGAAAACCGGCGGCTCACAACCAAAACCCTCGGTTACGACGCAGGCCGCAGATCATCGCCCTCTTCTCCAGTTTGAAGCTGGCGTTCAACTGTGGATTAGAGTGAACTCGATCAGGCGTCAGCCCGATGGAAGCTTTAGTTTCCGGGGCACTCTATTGCAGCCAATAACCCTTGCAGATTCCGTTTCCCTTGATCAAGGCACGGAACTGGTCGGGTGGGGCACGGTGAACGGTGGACACGTTATAGTTTCACTAACA